>CAZZWY010000305.1:0-5601 GCA_964657785.1 uncultured Acetobacteraceae bacterium | reverse complement strand
CGGGCTCAAGCCGGCTCGAGGATGTGGATCATGCGGCTCGCGACGAGCGGCTTCGTCGCTGCCGCATAGGCCTGCATGTGCGGGGAGGCGCCATGCGCCTGCAGGGCGGCCAGGCTCTCCCACTTCTCGATCACGACGAAGGTGTCGGCGCCGAAGCTGCCCTTGGAACTCGGCACGCCCGCGGCATCGATCGTCGCGACGTATTCGATGCAGCCCGCTTCGGCATGCACCGCGGGGACGTTGGCCTGAAAGGCTTTCAGCAGCTCGGCGCGCTGGCCGGGCTGCGCGATGAGGACGGCAACGACGTGGATCATGGTTAGTCGGCCCGCGGCGGGGCGCTGAGGAAGGGAGTGTGATTCTCGACGACGGGGCCACGGCGACGGCTCGCCGTCCTTACCGGGACTTCCCCGGGTTCACGAGACGGCGCCCGAGCCGTAGCGCCCGACGAGCAGCCCGCCGGTCGCGAAGCGCTCGATCGCATACGGGGCGAGCTCGACGTCGGTCGCCAGGCCGAGCGCCTCTTGTGCGAGCACGCGGCCGACCGCCGGCGAGAGCTTGAAGCCGTGACCCGAGAAGCCGTAGCCGACGACGAGCCCGGCCACGCCGGGCAGCCGCCCGAGCACCGGGTTCCAGTCGGGCGTCACGTCGTAGACGCCGGTCCATGACGACGCGATCCCGGCGGTCTCGTAGGCCGGGAACCGCTCGGCGACCTGCGCGCCGACCTCGATGAGGCTGTCGATGTCGATGTCGCCCTGTTGGTTGTCGGGGCCGGGCAGCGTCTCGCCGGCGATGCCTTCGCTCGCCAGCATCTGCCGGCCGCCGTAGCTGCGGCAGTACAGCATCCCGGGCGAGCTCAGGTCCTTGAAGACCGGCATCGCGAAGGTGTAGGGGTCGGGCCCTTCGAGGGCGAGCACCTTGTGCCGCTCGGCGGCGACGTGCACCGGGATGCCGGTCCAGCGTTCGATGTCGCGCGACCAGATGTTCTGCGTGCTGACAACGGTGTCGGCGAGAAAGCGCCCGAGACTCGTCTCCACGCCGATCACCTTGCCGTCCGCCATCAGCAAATGCCGCACCTCGACATCCTCTCGGATCGTCACGCCGAGCCGGCGCGCGGCGCGGGCGAAGCCGGTCGCGACGAGATAGGCGTCGGCGAAGCCCGCCTCGGGCTCGTAGCCGATCAGCGCGGCATCGTCGAAGCGGGCGATCGGCAGCAGCTCGCGCGCCTCGGCCCGGTCGAGGTGCCGCACGTCGATGCCCATCGCCGCCTGATGGGCGAGTGCGGCGCGCAGCGGCTCGACCTTGTCGCCGTCGGCCGCCGAGATCAGGTAGCCGCACTTGACGAGCCCGGCCGACGCCTCCGGCTCGTCGAGATAGCCGGCGAAGTCGTTGAAGACCGCCCACGACGCCTGGGCGAGGGCGACGTTCTGCGCCACCGAGTAGTGCGTGCGCAGGATGCCGCTCGATTGCGCCGTGGTGCCGGCGCCGACCTGCGTGCGGTCGAGCACCAGCACGCGGCGGCAGCCGAGCCGTGCCAGGTGATAGGCGACGGAACTGCCGATGACGCCGGCACCGATGACGATCGCGTCGTAATGCTGCATGGGTGAGTCCAGACTTCAGTCCGCCGGGCGCGGATAGATGATGATCGAGAGGAAACGAATCGGAAAATTGGCGAGTCGTTCGGGGCCGTGCGGCACGTCGCCGGGGAAGGTCAGCGAGTCGCCCGGCTCGAGCAGATAGGTCTGGCGGCCGCAGCGGTACTCGAGCTCGCCTTCGAGCATGTAGAGGTACTCGGTGCCCGGATGCTGGAACGTCGGGTAGCGCTGCGAATCGTCGTCCATCGTGATGAGGAACGGCTCGAAGACCTTCACCGGTCCCTGGCTGTAGGCGAGCAGGTGGTAGGTGTGGCCGCTCTTCGTGCCCCGGCGCACCACCTCCATCCCCTTGCCGTTCTTGACGTGCTGGGCTTCGGTCGCGGCCGCGTCGTACTTGCGGAACAGCATCGACATCGAGACCCCGAGCGCCCGCGCGACGCGGGCGAGCGTGTCGGTACCGGCCGAGGCCAGGCCGTTCTCGATCTTCGACAGCATGCTGCGGCTGATGTCGGCCCGCTCCGCGACCTGCGCGATCGTCAGCTCGTCGCGAAGCCGCAATTCGCGGATCGCCATGCCGATCGATTCCTCGAGCGAGGGCGGCGTGTCTTCCGGGAGTGAGTCCATGGCGTGGCACTTGCATAGCACGAAAGAGGACTGGACCGTACCCCGAAAGGGAGCTCGTCCAGACATACCAGTCCTGCAAAGTGCATGGTGAGAATTTTTGTTGACTATAAGGCAACTTTCTGAATAATCGAACCACGCCGGCCGTGCAGCGGCCCCCTTCCCCTCCTTCAACGCCATTGCGGCATCGTCAGGACTTTCCGTGAGCCATCCCTCCAGAAGACAGATCGTCAAGTCGCTCGGATTCGCGAGCGTCGCCGGCCCGTGGGTCGCGCGCCAGGCCTTCGCGCAGGACACGGTCAAGGTCGGCATCCTGCATTCGCTCTCGGGCGACCTGGCCCTCGCCGAGGCGTCGGTCGCCGATGCCGAGAAGCTCGCGATCGACGAGATCAACGCCGCCGGCGGCGTGATGGGGAAGAAGGTCACCCCGATCATCGAAGACGGCGCGAGCGACTGGCCGACCTTCGCCGAGAAGTCGAGGAAGCTGATCGACAAGGACAAGGTGGCCGCCGTGTTCGGCTGCTACACCTCCGCCTCGCGCAAGGCCGTCCTGCCCGTCTTCGAGCAGCTGAAGGGGCTGCTCTACTACCCGACGTTCTACGAAGGACTCGAGCAGTCGGCCAACGTGATGTACACCGGCGCCGAAGCGACGCAGCAGGCCGTGGCCGCCTCGCGCTGGCTGATGGAGAACAAGGGCAAGCGCGTCTACATGATCGGCTCGGACTACATCTGGCCGCGCGTCACCAACAAGATTTCGCGCCCGACGATCGTCAAGGCCGGCGGCACGGTGCTCGGCGAGGAATACCTGCCGCTCGGCAGCACCAACTTCGGCTCCATCATCAACAAGATCAAGTCGCTCAAGCCCGACATCGTGCTCAGCACGGTGGTGGGCGGCTCCAACGTCTCCTTCTTCAAGCAGATGCTCTCGGCCGGGATCGACAAGTCGAAGACGACCATCATGGCGCTGGCCGTCACCGAAGAGGAAGTCTCCGGCATCGGCGCCGAGAACGTCCAGGGCGCGCTCACCTGCATGAGCTACTTCCAGAGCATCGACAACCCGGCCAACAAGAAATTCATCGCGGCCTTCAAGGCGAAGTACGGCCCGAACCGGGTCACCGGCGACGTCCTCGAATGCGCGTACAACGCCGTCTATCTCTGGAAGGCCGGCGTCGAGAAAGCGAAGAGCTTCGACGTCGAGAAGGTCGTCGCGGCCTCGGGCGGCCTGGAACTCGATGCGCCGGAAGGAAAGATCCGCTTCCACCCGACCAATCACCACTTGTTGAAGCACGCCCGCATGGGCGAATTCGGCAGCGACGGCCAGGTCAAGATCCTCTACGAATCGAAGCTGATCGAACCGAACCCCTTCATGAAAGCATGAGCGAGCGCGCGAACCTGCGCGTGACGCGACTCGTCGGGCGGGCGAGCGATCCGGCGCTGGCGGAGCGCGTGCACGAGCTCGAGCATCTCGGGCGGGTCGAGACCGTTCGTCTCAGCGGCCCGGACATGGCGCGCCGCCGCCAGCAGCTGCGCACCGACCGCGGCACCGAGCTCGCCCTGATGCTCGATCGGGACGCGGCGGCGCTCGAGCACGGCGCCGTGCTGTGGCTCGATGCGACGCGCGCCGTCGTGGTCGCGCTCGACCGGCCGCAGTGGCTGGTGCTCGAGGCGCCGGACGCGGCGAGGGCGCTGGAACTCGGCTACTTCGCGGGCAACATGCACTGGAAGGTGCGCTTCGACGGCGCCCGGCTCGGCATCGCCCTCGAGGGGCCGCGGGCCGACTACCTGCAGCGGATCGCCCACCTGATCGATGGTGCCGCGATCGTCGTGCACCCGGAGGAAGCGGGCCCGGCCGCTGCGCGCCCCCATCATCGTCATGCTGCCGATCACGACTAGCGACGCCGGGCCGGCGGCACCCGACACGACGAGCGCGCTGCTCGTCGCGCTGCAACTGGGCGACAGCTTCTTCCCCGGCGGCGGATCGGCCTTTTCCTGGGGGCTGGAGTCGATGGTGCTCGACGAACGGGTCGAAAGCGTCGACGACCTCGTCGAGCTGCTCGAAGACCTGATCCGCCACCGCTGGGCCGCGTTCGATCGGCCGCTGATGCGCGCGGCGCACGGTCTGGGCGCCGATCGGCGCCGGCCGCTCTCCGCCCAACTGGAAGACCTCTCGGCCCTCGACGATCTGTGCGAAGCCATGACCCTGAACAGCGGCGCGCGCAGCGCCAGCCGGCGGCTCGGGTTCACCCAGCTGCGGGTCCACGGCGAGCTAGGCATCACCGCGGCAGCAGCGTATCTGGCCCACGTGCGCGGGGGCCGAGCGCCGGGCCACCTGCCAGTCGTGCAGGGATGGGTCTGGCAGGCCCGCGGGCTCGCCCTCGAGGCCGCCGAGGCGATGGCGGGCTTCGGCCTCTGCACCGCCGTCGCGGGCGCGGCCATCCGGCTGGGCAGGATCGGCCACCTGGATGCGCAGCGGCTGCTCGGACGCCTGCACGCGACGCTCCGTGCCACCCTCGCGACACCCGCGCCGACGCTCGACGAACTCTGGAGCGGCACGCCGGCCCTCGACATCGCCTCGCTGCGCCACGAGCCGCGCGCGGCGCGCCTCTTCGCCAATTGAACCTCCGGGAGGAATCAAGATGCTGCTGACCCCGACCGAACTCGAACGCCTGACCGTCCTCGGCGTCGCCGACCTGGCGCGCCGGCGCCGCGACCGCGGGCTGAAGCTGAACTGCCCGGAGGCCGTCGCGCTGATCGCCGATGCGATCCTCGAAGGCGCCCGCGACGGGCGCAGCGTCGCGGAGATGATCTCCTTCGGCTCGACCGTGCTCGACGCCGGCGACGTGCTCCCCGGCGTCGCCGCGCTGATGCCGATGATCCAGGTCGAGGCGAGCTTCCCGGACGGCACCAAGCTCGTGACCGTGCACGACCCGATCCGCCCGCAGCGAGCGCCGCCGGGGGCCGCGCCCGTCGCCGATGGCGCTCCCGTCCCGGGCGAGATCATCCCTGCCGAAGGCCGCATCGAGATCAATGCCGGCCGTCGCAGCGTCTCGCTCCGCGCGGTCAATACCGGCGACCGGCCGATCCAGGTCGGCAGCCATTTCCATTTCTTCGAGGTCAACCGCGCCCTCGACTTCGAGCGCGAGAAGGCCTACGGCATGCGGCTCGACATCGCCGCCGGCACCGCCGTCCGCTTCGAACCCGGCGAGGCGCGCGAGGTGCCGCTCGTGGCGCTCGGCGGCACCGGCGAGGTCTATGGCCTGAACCGCCTGACGGAGGGCAGCACCGTCGGCGGCCACGGCCTGCAGGAGGCCCTGAAGCGCGCCCGCGACGGCGGCTTCAAGGGCGCGTGATTCCTCTCAGAAAAAGGTCAACCCCATGGCATGGCTTT
>CAZZWY010000304.1:0-5603 GCA_964657785.1 uncultured Acetobacteraceae bacterium | reverse complement strand
GGAGAGTGCGGCGTCTCGCGCCCGCTATCCCGTCGACTGGACGATCGAGACGCCGGCCGGACGCTTCCGCATCCTCGCCCTGCTCGACGACCAGGAGCTCGACAGCCGCGGCAGCACCGGCTCGATCTACTGGGAGGGCCTGAGCGACCTGCTCGACGCCGGCGGCCGGCGGGTCGGCAGCGGCTACCTCGAGATGACCGGCTACGCGGCGGCCTTGCGGCTTTGACCGGTCGCAGCGCCGATCTGCGGACGAACGTGCGGGCGAATCATTCCTTCACCGAGCCGGTCATGCCCGACACGTAGTACTCGACGAAGAACGAATACACGAACGCCACCGGCAGCGAGCCCAGCAGCGCACCGGCCATGAGTGCACCCCAGTGATAGACATCGCCTTCGACCAGCTCGGTGACCACGCCGACCGGCACCGTCTTCATCTCCGATGACGAAATGAAGGTCAGCGCGTAGATGAACTCGTTCCAGCTCAGGGTGAACGCGAAGATGCCGGCCGAGATGAGCCCGGGCACCGCCAGCGGCAGCACGATCTTCACCAGGATCTGCCAGCGCGTTGCGCCGTCGATCAGGGCGCATTCCTCGAGCTCGAACGGAATCGAGCGGAAGTAGCCCATCAAGAGCCACGTGCAGAACGGGATCAGGAAGGTGGGATAGGTGAGGATCAGCGCCCAGCGGGTGTCAAACAGCCCCAGCTGGAAAACGATCGACGCCAGGGGTATGAACAGGATCGACGGCGGCACGAGATAAGCCAGAAAGATCGCCAGGCCCATCTGCTTGGCGCCGGCGAACCGGAGCCGCTCGATCGCATAGGCGGCCATCACCGAGGCGGCGAGCGAGAACGCCGTCGACACCACCGAGACGAACACCGTGTTCCACAGCCACTCCGGGTAGGACGTCTGGAACAGCAGCTTGTGGAAATGCGCGAGCGTCGGGTTGATCACCCAGAACGGGTTGCCGTCTCGCGCCAGCAATTCGTTGTCCGGCTTGAACGCGGTGATGCCCATCCAGTAGAACGGAAACAGCAACACGAGCAGAAAGCACAGCAGCGGCAGGTAGACGACGAAGAACTTGCGGCGCCGCGTTTCCAGATAGCCCATGCCGCCGGGGTCACCGGCGATTTCCTTCAGGTTCGACACCTTGCCGGCCGCCACGCTCGTGGTGTTCATCTGTCGCTGCCCCCCTGTTGCCAGGCACGGCGCTGCAGGCCGAAATAGCTGAAGAGGATGGCCGCCAGCAGGAAAGGCACCATCGCGATCGAGATGGCCGCACCTTCACCGAGTGCGCCGCCCGAGATGGCACGCTGGAACGACAGGGTCGCCATGAGGTGCGTCGCGTTCAACGGGCCGCCACGGGTGATGACGTAGATCAGCTGGAAGTCGGTGAACGTGAAGAGCACCGAAAACGTCATCACCACCGCGATGATCGGCGTGAGCAGCGGCAGCGTCACGTGGCGGAACTGCTGCCACGGTGTCGCACCGTCGATCGCCGAGGCTTCGTAGTACGACGGCGAGATCGTCTGCAGGCCGGCGAGCAGCGTGATCGCGACGAACGGCACGCCGCGCCAGACGTTCGCGAAGATGACCGAGAGCCGCGCGTTCCACGGGTCGCCGAGGAAATCGATATAGTGGTCGATGAGGCCGAGCTTCAGCAGCACCCACGACACGATCGAGAACTGCGCGTCGAAGATCCACCAGAAGGCGATCGCCGAGAGCGCCGTCGGCACGATGTAGGGCAGCAGGATCACCGCGCGGAAGAAGGTCTTCAGCGCGAGGTTCCGGTTCAGCAGCAGCGCCAGCCAGAGGCCGAGCGCGAACTTCAAAACGCTGGCGACGATGGTGTAGAGAAGCGTGTTGAAGAGCGCCAGCCGGGTCACGCTGTCGCTCCAGAGAAAGACGTAGTTCTCGAGGCCGATCCATTCACCGGCGCGACCGACTTTCGTATCCGTGAACCCGAGCCACACGCCGAGCCCGAGCGGATAGGTGAGAAAGATCACCAGCAACGCCACCGCGGGCAGCATGAACAGCAGCCCCAGCGCGTTGCGGTTGTTCTGCAGTTTCTCGAGCATTACCGAACTCCGCGGAGGCCGCTGCCGATCAGACCTTGTAATACCGCTCGGCTCGCTTCTGCGCCCGCTCGGCGGCCTCCTTCGGCGTCTTCGAGCCGCTCACCGCCTCGGCCACCATGTTGACGACGATGAAGTCGGCGCCTGCGCCCGCCGATGCATACCCGAGCTTGCCCGCGTAGCCGGCGGGCCGCATGTTCTTCACGCTGTCGCGGTACGTGGTGTTTTTCGGGTCGGCCGTCCAGATGGCCGCCTTTTCATACGCCCGCAACGGCTGGGCGATGTAGCCGGCGGCACCGGTCAACCACGGGTCGAACTGCTCTTCTTCCATCATGAACCGCAGGAATTCCTTGGCGGCTTGCGGATACTTGGTGTACTTCATCACCATCTGATTGAAGAACAGATGGCTCTCGGTCGGCACGCCAACGGGCCCGATCGGGAACGGCGCGTGGTAGGTGTCGACAGCGATGTCCTTCACCTTCGGGTCGGTGGAATTCTTGGCCGCGTAGTAGATCGAGATGCCGTTGTTGGTGACGCTGATCTGGCCGTCGAGGAACGCCTTGTTGTTGTTCGGATCGAGCCAGCTCAGCGTGCCGGGGATGAACGCGGCGTAGAGCTCGCGGCCGTAATCGAGCGCCTTCATGGTCTCTGCGCTGTCGATGATGACCTTGTTGTTCTTGTCGACCAATTGGCCGCCATGCGCCCAGATGAGCCAGTTGCACCACAGGCCGTCGCCGGTGGCGTTGCCAAGCGCCATGCCGCCCGGGGTGCCCTTTTCCTTCAACGACTTGTAGAGTGCGAGGAAGCCCGCCGTGTCTCTCGGAAACGTCTCGAAGCCGGCTGCCTTGACCTGACTCTGCCGATAGACGATGTGGGAGCCGGCTGCCCCCAGCCCGAGGCCGATCCACTTCTTGCCATCGGGACGAAGATAGGCCTCCACCGCCGGGTACCAGCCGCCGTACTTCTTGCCCAGGTACTCGGCCAGGTCGGTCACGTCGAGCAGCTTGTCGGGGTAGAGGTTGGCGTCGTCGTTGGTCGACAGGATGATGTCCGGGCCGGCACCGGTGTTGGCCGCCACCGCGGCCTTCGGACGCACGTCTTCCCAGCCTTCGTTGTCGACTCGCACCTCGACGCCGGTCTTCTCGGTGAACTTCCTGACGTTGATCATGTAGGCGTCGATATCGCCCTGCACGAAGCGGCTCCAGCGCAGGACCCTCAGCTTGGCGCCCGGCTCCGGCTTGAACGCCGTCGTCTGCTGCGCCTGCACGGCGGGCGCCCAGACGGTGGCGCTGCCGACGGCCGCAGTCGCCGCGACGCCTGCGCTGCTCTCAAGAAAGCGGCGGCGGTTGAATTCACTCATCGCGTGTCTCCTCTTCTCGTGGTGTGGACCCGAGCGGGCCGGCGAGCTGCTGCGCCGCCGTTCAAGCCGCCAGCCGCCGCCCGGAGCCGGCATCGAACAGATGCGCCCGGCCGACGTCCGGCTGCAGGTGGATGGTGCTGCCGGGGGCGAAGACGTGCCGGTCGTGGAAGACCACCGACAGCTCGCGCCCGCCGTGGCGGCAGGTGACGAGGGTGTCGGCGCCGGTCGGCTCGACGACGCCCACCTCGGTCGCGATCCCGCCCTCGCCGCTCGAGGACGACAACGCCAGATGCTCCGGGCGAGTGCCGAAGATCACCGGCAAGCCGTCGCTGCCGGCGCTGTGCGGCGGCGCCGGCAGCCGCGTGCCGTCGGTGAGTTCCACCGACGCGCTGCCACCGCTGCGGCGCAGGGTAGCGGGGATGAAATTCATGGCCGGCGAGCCGATGAAGCTCGCGACGAACAGATTGGCCGGCCGGTCGTAGAGCTCCAGCGGGCTGCCCTTCTGCTCGATGCGGCCGTCCTTCATGACGACGATCTGGTCGCCCATCGTCATCGCCTCGATCTGGTCGTGGGTGACGTAGATCGAGGTGGTTTTCAGCCGCTGGTGCAGCGCCTTGATTTCGGTGCGCATCGCCACGCGCAGCTTCGCGTCGAGGTTCGACAGCGGCTCGTCGAACAGGAATACCTGCGGATCGCGGACGATCGCGCGGCCCATGGCGACGCGCTGGCGCTGCCCGCCCGAGAGCTGGCGCGGGTAGCGCTGCAGCAGCTCGCCGAGGCCCAGGATCTCGGCCGCGCGCGCCACCTTGGCGTCGATCGCCGAGGCGTCCTGGCGGGCCAGGAGCAGCGCGAAGGCCATGTTGTCGCGCACCGTCATGTGGGGATAGAGCGCGTAGTTCTGGAACACCATGGCGATGTCGCGCTCCTTCGGCGGGAGCTCGTTGACGCGACGGTTGCCGATGCGCACTTCGCCATCGCTGATCTGCTCGAGCCCGGCGATCATGCGCAGCAGCGTGCTCTTGCCGCAGCCGCTCGGACCCACCAGCACGGTGAAGGAACCATCGTCGATGGCGATGTCCACGCCGTGCAGCACATCCACGGAACCGAAGCGCTTCTTGACTTGCTCGATCGTCACGCTGGCCATGCGCCGAACCTTCGATGTGTTCAGATATGGGCGGGACGATAAGCCGCACGCCGTGGCTCGCGCATCCGGCAAATCCCTCGACCAGCGAATGATTTGTATGATAACCTGACAACATGGCAATGTCGTCTGCACGTGGCCAGGCCCGGAGCTCGCCGGTGGCCGCCGCGCTCACCGCCACGATCGAAGCCGCCGGGTTGGCATCGGCCGTCTCGGCGAGCGGCACCGAGCACATGGGCCGGGAGACCTTGGCCGACCGGCTGGCCACGCTGCTCAGCGGCCAGATCGAAGGCGGCGCGCTGGCCCCGGGCGACCGGCTGCCGACCGAGGCGCAGCTCGCGCAAACCCACGGTGTCTCCCGCAGCGTCGTGCGCGAGGCGGTGCACCGGATCAAGTCACGCGGGCTAGTGACGGCCCGCCAGGGCTCGGGCGTGTATGTCGCCGAGCCGGCGCGGCACAAGCCGCTCGCCTTCGACCCGGCCGTGCTCGGTTCCGTCAACGCGGTGGTGGACGTGGTGGAAGTGCGCCGGGCGCTCGAAGGCGAGATGGCCGCACTCGCGGCGGCCCGCGCCTCCCGGGCCCAGCTGGCGGCGCTGCGGCGGGCGCTCATCGCGATCGATACCGCTGCCGCCGCCGGCCACGACGGCGTCGAAGAAGACCTGGCGTTTCACCGCACGATCGGCGAGGCGACCGGCAACCCGCAGTTCGGCCTGCTGCTCGGCTTCCTCGAGCAATACCTGCGCGAAGCCATGCGCATCACCCGTCGCAACGATGCCCGCAGCGCCGACTTCATGGACGCCGTTCGGAGCGAGCACCGGCAGATCCTGGACGCCATCGCGTCGCGCAACCCGGCGACCGCCCGGCGCGCGGCGACCCGTCATCTGGTGCATGGCGCCCGACGCCTGGAGCAAGGCGGCGTGATCGCGCCGCGCGCCAAGACGCTGGCGGCCAAACCGGCGCCGTCGACGAAGGGCGCGCGATGAGACCGGCGGCGGCCGGAGAGGTGCTCGGCATCGGCATCGGCATCG
>CAZZWY010000303.1:0-5622 GCA_964657785.1 uncultured Acetobacteraceae bacterium | reverse complement strand
AGCCACGCCGAGGCCGCCGCTTGAACGCCGGATCACGACGGCGGCGAATCCTCGGCGCCGGGGGCGGCACCGTCCTCGTCCTCGTCCTCGCCCTCGTCGCCGGGTGCGACAACAGCCCGAACCCGAAGGGCAGCGAAGCGACCAACACGCTCTTCGTCGGCTTCCAGGAGCGCACCCCGCAGCATCTCGATCCGACCGCGTCGTATGCGCTCAACGAAGTGCCCTACACCTTCGCGGTCTACGAGCCGCCCTACGCCTACCACTACCTGAAGCGCCCCTACGAGGTGGTGCCGAAGGCCGCCGCCGCGCTCGCCGTGCCGCGCTACCTCGATCGTGACGGCAAGCCGCTGCCCGCCGACGCGCCCGGCGAGTCGATTGCCGAGAGCGTCTACGAAGTGCACATCAAGCCCGGCATGCGCTATGCGCCGCACCCCGCCTTCGCCAGGAACGAGAAGGGCGACTACCTCTACCACGCCTTGACGCCCGAGCAGACGCGCGACAAGCATGCGCCCGGCGATTTCGCGCAGAGCGGCACCCGGGAAGTCGTTGCCGACGATTTCGTCTACGCCTTGAAGCGCCACGCGACGCCGCGCATCCAGGCGCCGATCTACGGCATCTTCTCCGAATACGTCCTCGGCCTGAAGGCCTACGGCAAGACGATCCGGGACGCCGATCTCGCCTTGCGCAAGGGCCGTGACGCCGCCGCACTCGACAAACCCTTCCTCGACTTCCGCCAGTACCCGCTCGAGGGCGCCGTTGCGCTCGACAAATACACCTATCGCATCCGGCTCAAGGGCAAGTACCCGCAGTGGAAGTACTGGATGACGATGCCGTTCACCGCCCCCGTGCCGTGGGAGGCCGACAAGTTCTATGCCCAGCCCGGGATGGCGAAGAACAGCCTCTCGCTCGACCGCTGGCCGGTGGGCGCCGGGCCCTTCATGATGGTCGACTACGAGGTCGACCGCCGGATCGTGCTCGCGCGCAATCCCAATTACCACGGCGCGACCTATCCGTGCGAGGGCATGCCGGAGGACCGCGCGGCCGGGCTGCTCGACGACTGCGGCAAGCCGCTGCCCTTTCTCGACAAGCTCGTCTTCAACATCGAGAAGGACAAGACGCCGCTGCGGTCGAAGTTCACGCAGGGCTTTCTCGACGTGCCCGAGATCGAGCGCAACGACTGGGGCCCCGATTTCCTCGCCGATGCGGATGATTCGGACGACGTGAAAAAGCGCTTCGAGGAGCGCGGCATGCGGTTCCCGAAGAGTGTCGAGCCGCAGAACTGGTACCTCGGCTTCAATTGGCTCGACCCGGTCGTCGGCCGCGGCGACACGCCGGCGCAACAGGAGAAGAACCGCAAGCTCCGGCATGCGCTCTCGATCGCGATCGACTGGGAGGAGGGCTATGGCCGCGTCTTCACGCAGAAAGCCGGCGAGGCGGCCCACGGCCCGTTGCCCGCCGGCATGTTCGGCTCGCGGCACGGCACGCCCGGCGGCATCGACCCGGTCACCCACACGCCGGTCGACGGCAGGCCGGTGCGGCGCTCGCTCGACGAAGCGAAGCGTCTGCTTGCCGAGGCCGGCTACCCCGATGGCCGGGATCTGAAAAGCGGCAAGCCGCTGGTGCTCAACTACGACTACCAGCGCGTGCCGACACCGGAATTCAAGGCCGAGCTCGACTGGATGGTCAAGCAGTTCGCGAAGCTCAATGTGCAGCTCGAAGTCCGCGCCACCGACTACAACCAGTTCCAGGAAAAGATGCGCAAGGGCAAGCAGCAGATCTTCTGGTGGGGCTGGTTCGCCGACTACCCCGACGCCGAGAATTTCCTGTTCCTCTTCTACGGCCCGAATTCGAAGGCGAAGTTCGACGGCGAGAACACGGCGAACTACGACAACCCGGCGTACGACCGGCTCTACCGGCAACTCGCCGTGCTCGACGACGGCCCGGCCAAGCAACGGCTGATCGACCAGATGGTCGACATCCTGCGCGTGGACGCGCCCTGGTCCTTCGGCTACTTTCCCTATTCGGCGGGCGCCTATCAGCAATGGGTCGGCAATGCCAAATACGGCATCTTCACGAACGACCGCGCGCTCTACTTCAAGGTCGACCCGGCCCGCCGCGCCCGCCTGCAGGCCGCCTGGAACCGCCCGCGCTATACGCCGCTGGTCCTGATCCTGCTCGGCGCGCTGCTGCTCGCGTGGGTCGGGCGCCGCGGCTATCTGGCGCGCGAGCGTCGCACTGGGCGGCGCGGCCTTCGCCCCGCGGCGTCGCCGGGCTGAAGATGGGCCGCTACATCGTCCGCCGCACGCTCTACGGTGTGCTCGTGCTGCTCGGCGTCAACCTGTTCACCTTCGTGCTGTTCTTCACCGTCAACACGCCCGACGACATGGCGCGACTCAACATCGGCGGCAAGCGGGTGACGCAGGAGCAAATCCTGAAATGGAAGGTCGAACGCGGCTACGACAAGCCGCTCTACTGGAACCCGGCCGAGGCCGGCCATCGGCGCTTCACCGACACCGTCTTCTGGGACCGGTCGGTTTCGCTGCTCGCGCTCGACTTCGGCCGCTCCGACGCCCAGGCCGCGACCGACATCGGTCACGAGATCAAGACGCGCATGGGCGTGAGCCTGCAGCTCGCGGTGCCGCTCTTCCTGCTGCAGGTGGTCGCAAGCGTCGCCTTCGCCCTGCTGCTGGTGTTTTTCAAGAACTCGGCGATCGACCTGGTCGGCGTCGTGACCTGCGTGCTGATGCTCTCGATCAGCGCGCTCTTCTACATCATCGTCGGCCAGTATCTGTTCTCGCGAGTCTTCCACCTGGTGCCGATCTCCGGCTTCGAGTCGGGCTGGGACGCGGCGCGCTTTCTCTGCCTGCCGGTGTTCCTGTCGCTGCTCTCGCGGCTCGGCAGCGAAGGGCGGCTCTACCGCGCGATGTTCCTCGAGGAACTCGGGCGCGACTACGTCCGCACCGCGCGCGCCAAGGGCCTCTCCGAGCCGAAAGTGCTGTTCGGCCATGTGCTGCGCAACGCGCTGATCCCGATCCTCACGAGCGCCGGGAGCTACCTGCCCTACGTCTTTCTCGGCAGCCTGGTGTTCGAGAGCTTCTTCGGCATTCCCGGCCTCGGCGCCTACGTCATCGAGGCGATCACGGGCCAGGACTTCGCCATCGTCCGATCGATGGTTTTCGTCGGCTCGGTCGTCTACATCCTGAGCTACATCCTGATCGACGTCGCCTACACCTGGGTCGACCCCCGGGTGCGCCTGGCATGACGATCCCGGCGCCCACCCTGCGAGGCGCCTGATGCCGAAGCTCGTCATTCTCTGGTCCGACGGCGTCGTCGTCGCGAGCTTCCTGCTGCTGGTCTGGTATGCCTTTCAGATCCGTGCCAGCGCGAACCGGCGCGCGATCTGGCAGAAGGTGTTCCGCGACAGCGCCTCGATGTGCTCGGCCGTCGTGCTGGTGCTCTTCTTCGCCGTGGCGCTCGTCGACAGCCTGCATTTTCGCCGCGCCTTGCAAGCCGTGGCCACGGCCGGCGGCGGGCAGACGCAGGCGTACGCCACGCGCACCGAGTCGCTGCTCGACGTGCTGCTCGCGCGCCAACTCGCGGGCCGCGAGACGTCGTATTCCGCACCGCTTGCGATCCGCGCGCTGACGAAGGACTCGGTCACCGACGCCCAGGGCGCCGTCTCCCGGGTCTACCCGCGCCTGCTGCACGGCGGCGAAACGCTCAAGAACGACGCCGAGCACGCCGGCGACCTGGTTCGGCGCGCGCTGATCGGCCTGGCGGGCGGCGTGGTCGTCGCAGCGTTCGTGGCGCTCGGCGTCGCCACCAGCGTCGCGCGCCGCAGCCTCACGAGCCTCGCCGAGGCTGTCCGGCGGCTCGCGCTCGACCGGACCACGCTCCCCTGGCGCCCGACGCTCCTCACCGTGCTGGCGCTCTGCCTCCTCTGCGGGCCGCTCGTGTCGCTCTCGCAGCAGTACCACGTCTTCGGCACCGACCGCACCGGCAACGACGTCTTCTACCAGGCGCTCAAGAGCATCCGTACCGCCTTCGTCATCGGCACCCTGTCGACGATCGCGACCCTGCCGCTCGCCGTCGGGCTCGGCATCCTTGCCGGCTATGTGCGGGGCTGGGTGGACGAAGCGGTGCAGTACGTCTACACGCTGCTGTCGTCGATCCCGAACGTGCTGCTGATCGCCGCCTGCGTGCTGATGATGCAGGTCTTCATCGACACCCATCCGGACCTGTTCGAGACCGGCGCCGAACGCGCCGACGTGCGCCTCTTCCTGCTGTGCATCATTCTCGGCCTGACCGGCTGGGCGACGCTCTGCCGGCTGCTGCGCGCCGAGACGATGAAGCTGTCGCAGCTCGAGTACGTGCAGGCCGCTTCGGCCTTCGGCGTCCGGCCCCTGCGCATCATGGTGAGGCACATCTTCCCGAATGTGGTGCACCTGATCATCATCACCACCGTGCTCGACTTCTCCGCGCTGATCCTCTACGAAGCCGTGCTGTCGTACGTCGGGGTCGGCGTCGATCCGACGATGAACAGCTTCGGCGGCATGATCAACCTCGCCCGCACCGAAATGTCTCGCGACCCGCTGGTCTGGTGGTCGTTCGCCGCGGCGTTCGCGTTCATGGTGGTGCTGGTGCTGGCGGCGAATCTGTTCGCCGATGGGGTGCGTGATGCGTTCGATCCGCGGGCGCGGAGCTTTCGGGTCAAAATTCGGAAGAGCCTTCTGTCGTGAGGCGAGCGGCGATGGCCGCGGACCGTTGTCTCGGAATGGAGTTGGCGATGCAAGATCAAGTGATGGAGCTGGCAGAGCGGGGCAAGGCCCTGTCTACGGAGGATCGGTCTCGTCTGGTCGACCTGCTCCTGGAATCCTTGGATGAAGCACCGCTGGCGGACGTCGAGACCGCTTGGAACGAAGAGGCCGAGCGTCGGCTTGAGGCTTACGATCGGGGCGACCTGCCGGCGATTGACGGGGACCTCGTCTTGACAAGGGCACGAGCGCTGGCAAAGCGATGACCTTTCGCTTTCTCGGTCCAGCAGAAGCGGAGTTACGGGACGGAATCGCTTTCTACTCGGCGATACGTTTGGAACTTGGGATCCGATTCCAAGAAGCCGTTTCAGAGGCGGTCCGAGAGGCAGTTGCCTATCCTGAACGAGGCGCCCCGCGGTCGAATAACACCCGGCGTCGCCTGGTCAGAGGATTTCCGTTCAGCGTCATCTACCGAGCCAGCGAGATCGAAGTCGTCATCGTCGCCATAGCGCATCAACGAAAGCGCCCTGATCATTGGATCGGACGCGAGGGCGCCTAGTGATTCACCAAGACCAGGACGTCAAGACGATGCTGAGGATCGATGATCTCAAGGTCGAGCTCGACGCCGATGCTGGCCTCGTCCGCGCCATCGACGGCCTCTCGCTCGCCATCCGCCGCGGCGAGACCTTCGCGCTCGTCGGCGAATCCGGCTGCGGCAAGAGCATGACGGCGCTCGCGCTGATGCGGCTGCTGCCCGACAACGGGGAGATCGTCGACGGCGCGGTGTCGCTCGAGGGGCAGGACGTGCTCGCCCTGCCGGAGTCGGGCATGCGCGGCGTGCGCGGCGGCCGGATCGGGATGATTTTTC
>CAZZWY010000302.1:0-5623 GCA_964657785.1 uncultured Acetobacteraceae bacterium | reverse complement strand
CTTCACGATGACCCGCGGCGGCCCGGGTGCCGCGACCGAGCTGGTCTCGGTCTACATCCAGCGGGTTGGCTTCCGCATCTTCGACATGGGCACCGCCTCGGCCCAGGCGATCCTGCTGCTGGTGCTGACCGTGCTGCTCAGCCGCCTCTTCATCACCGTCTTCTACCGGGAAATCGACTGATGGCCAGCGCTGCAAGATCGTTCGGCAAGAGCGCCCACCTCGCGGGCCTGGCGGCGCTGCTCGCCTTCACGCTCTTCCCGTTCTACTGGATGGTCTCGTCGAGCCTGAAGGACCAGACCGACCTGCTCGCCTCGCCGCCGGTCTGGGCGTTCACGCCGACGCTCGGCCACTACGCCGAGATATGGGCCGACGACAAGGTCTTCGGCGCCATCGTCAATTCACTGATCGTCGCCAGCTGCACCACGCTGCTCGCGGTATTGCTCGGCACGCCGGCCGCCTACTCGCTGGCGCGGTTCCAGTTCCGCGGCAAGAAGGACCTCTGGTTCTGGTTCATCTCGAACCGGATGATCAGCCCGATCGTGCTCGCCCTGCCGGTCTACCTTTTGGCGCAGAGCGCCGGGCTGCTCGACACCCACCTGGTGCTGATCCTGATCTACCTGTCGTTCTGCCTGCCGATCGTCGTCTGGATCTGCACCGACCAGTTCCGCTCCATCCCGACCGACATCGAACAGGCCGCGCGTCTGGACAACGCCAACCAGTGGGACATCTTCTGGCGCATCTACCTGCCGCTCGGCGCGCCGGGCATCGCGGTGTCGGCGATCTTCAGCTTCATCTTCTCGTGGAACGAATTGCTCTACGCGCTGGTGCTGACCCGCAGCACCGTGCAGACGGCGCCGGTGATCGCGACCTCCTACATGTCGGGCTACGAATTGCCCTGGGGAAAGATCATGGCGACCGGCACGGTGATCGTGCTGCCGGTGACGATCTTCGCGCTCTTCGTCTCCCGCCACATGGTGCGCGGGCTGACGATGGGCGCGAGCAAATGAGGACTGCCCGATGAGCATGACCACCCTGACGCCACCGACGGCCCCCGACGCGACACGGCTTCCTTCCCGAGACACCCCGCCGATGGACTTCCTGAAGATCGACAACGTCGTCAAGACCTTCGGCGAGGCGACCGTCATCGGCGGCGTCAGCCTGGCTGCGAAAGAAGGCGAATTCGTCGTCTTCGTCGGCCCGTCGGGTTGCGGCAAGTCGACCTTGCTGCGGCTCGTCGCCGGGCTCGACGAGGTGTCGGCCGGCCGCATCGCGATCGGCGGCGCCGACGTGACCGAGGTGGCGCCGGCGGCGCGCGGCGTCTCGATGGTGTTCCAGTCGTACGCCCTCTACCCGCACATGAACGTGCGGCAGAACATGGCCTTCGGCCTCAAGATGATCAAGACGCCGGCCGCCGAGATCGAGCGCCGCGTCGACGAGGCGTCGGCGATCCTGAAGCTCGACAAGCTGATGGAGCGGCGGCCGAAGGAGCTCTCGGGCGGCCAGCGTCAGCGGGTCGCGATCGGCCGGGCGATCGTCAGGAAGCCGCGGCTCTTCCTGTTCGACGAACCGCTCTCGAACCTCGACGCCGAACTGCGCGGCGAGATGCGGGTCGAGATCGCGCGGCTGCACCAGGCGCTCGGCGTGACCATGGTCTACGTCACCCACGACCAGGTCGAGGCGATGACGCTCGCCGACCGCATCGTCGTGCTGCGGGCAGGACTGGTCGAGCAGGTGGGGACGCCGTCGGAGCTGTACGACCGGCCGGTGAACACCTTCGTCGCCGGTTTCATCGGCTCGCCGCGGATGAACTTCCTGCCGATGACGGTCGCCGGCCAGCATGCCGACCGCGTCCGGCTCGAGAGCGACGCGCTGCGCAGCGGGTCGGTCGAATTGCCGCTTCGCAACGGCGTGCTGCTCCGGTCCGGCGATCCGGTCACGCTCGGCCTGCGGCCCGAGCACATCGCGATCGGCGGCGACGCACCGATCGGCCTCGCGGCACAGGTCGATTACGTCGAAAACCTGGGTGGCAATTCACAGCTCTACGCGCGCACTGCGGGCGGCACGCCGGTGACGGTACAGGCAGGCGGCCGGCTGAGCGCGGCGCGGGGCGAGGCGATTGCGCTCAGCGCCTGGCCCAAGCACGCCTACCTGTTCGACAAGGAGGGCCGGGCGTTGTGAATACCAAATGTCTGGGGGCCGAACGCCCACGAGCCCGCCGGGGCGCCAAGGGCCGCGAAGAGGCCGCTTCGGAGCCTCGGGCGACTATCTGGGTGCGCAGCAAAAAGGTAGTCCAATGAACTTCAGCGGCCACCGCATCCTCGTCACCGGGGCCGGCAAGGGCATCGGTCGGGGCACCGCCCACTGGCTCGCCGCCCGTGGCGCGGAGATCGTCGCGCTGAGCCGGGACCCGGCCGACCTCGCCTCGCTGCAGGCCGAGCTCGAGAGCGCGTCGCCCGGCCGCGCGGTGCAGACGCTCGCCGTCGACCTCGCCGATGCGGAGGCGACCATCGCCGCGGCACGGCGCGCTCTGCCCTGCGACCGGCTGGTCAACTGCGCCGGCATCGTGACGCTGGCGCCCTTCGTCGACACCTCGGTCGAGGACTTCGACCGGACGATCGCCGTCAACACGCGTGCCCCGATGCTGGTCGCGCAGGTGCTGGTGCGCGACTGGCTGGCGCGCGGCGTCGCCGGCCGCGTGGTCAACGTGTCGAGCATCGCCGCGGGCCAGGGCACGCCGGCGCACAGCGCCTACTGCGCGTCCAAGGCCGGGCTCGACGCGCTGACGCGGGTGATGGCGGTCGAGCTCGGGCCGCACGGCATCCGCGTCAACAGCGTCAACCCGGTGGTGACGCTGACGCCGATGGCCGAGAAGGCGTGGTCCGACCCGGTGCGGGCCGCGGCGATGCAGGCGCGCATCCCGCTCGGGCGCTTCGTCCAGCCGGAAGAAGTGGCGTCGGTGATCGGCTATCTGCTCAGCGACGATGCGGCGATGGTCCACGGCAGCTGCATCGACGTCGACGGCGGCTTTCGCGCGGCATAGCATCCTGGGCAGTCCCCGGAACCCCCCCACGAAAGCGTCCCATGTACCTCGGCATCGACCTCGGCACCTCCGAACTCAAGGCGATCATCGTCGATCTCGACCAGGCGACGGTCGCCAGCCACAGCGTCAAGCTCGAGATCTCGCGGCCGCGGCCGCTCTGGTCGGAGCAGGCGCCGCAGGCCTGGGTTCGGGCGCTCGACGAGGTGCTGAACGCCCTGCGGCAGCAGGCGCCGGCCGCCCTGGCGGCGGTGCAGGGAATCGCCGTCTCGGGACAGATGCACGGCGCGGTGCTGCTGGATGGCAACGCCGAGGTCCTGCGCCCGGCGATCCTCTGGAACGACACCCGTGCCTTCGCCGAATGCGTCGAGATCGAGTCGGCGGTGCCCGAGTCGCGCGCCGTCACCGGCAACCTGATGATGCCGGGCTTCACCGCCCCGAAGCTCGCCTGGTTGCGGCGGCACGAGCCGACGCTGTTCGAGACGATCGCGACCGTGATGCTGCCGAAGGACTACCTGGTGCTGCACCTGACCGGCGAGCGCGTCACCGACATGTCGGACGCGGCCGGCACCGGCTGGCTCGACGTGGCGCAGCGCGACTGGTCGGATCGCCTGCTGGCGGCGACCGGTCTCGACCGCGCACGGATGCCGCGGTTGATCGAAGGCTCGGCCCGCGCCGGCGCGCTGCGCCCCGAACTGCAACGGCGCTGGGGCATCGACGGCGCGGCCGTGGTGGCCGCTGGCGCCGCCGACAACGCGGCGACGGCCATCGGCGTCGGCGCGGTCTGCGAGGGCCAGGCGCTGGTCTCGCTCGGCAGCTCGGGCGTCATCCTGGCGGCGACCGACGGCTTCGCGCCGAACCCGGCGCAGGCCGTGCACGCGTTCTGCCACGCCGTGCCGAAGCGCTGGTACCAGATGACGGTGACGCTCTCGGCCACCACCAGCCTGACCTGGGCCGCACGCCTCTGCGGCCACGCGAGCGATGCGGGCTTCGCGGCGCTCGCCGAGCAGGCCGACGTCGCCGCGGCGCCGATCTTCCTCCCCTACCTGAACGGCGAACGCACGCCGCACAACAACGCCGCGGCGCAGGGCCTGTTCTTCGGCCTGAGCAGCCGCACCGACACCGCCGCGCTGGCGTATTCGGTGCTCGAAGGCGTCGCGTTCTCGCTCGCCGACGGCCACGCCACGCTGCAGCAGGCCGGCACCCGCATCGCGCAGGCGGCGGTGGTCGGCGGCGGTGCGAACAGCCGGCAGTGGGTCTCGCTCGTCGCCGCGGCGTGCGGCTTCGCGCTGCAACGCCCGACCGGCGGCGACCGGGGCGGTGCCTTCGGGGCCGCGCGGCTGGCGCGCCTCGCGCACACCGGCGAAGCGGTGGAGGCCGTCTGCCGGCCGGTCGCCGCAGAATCGGTGACCCCGCCCGACCTCGCCTTGCGCGAACGGCTCGCGCCGCGCTACGAGCGCTACAAACGGCTCTACCGGATCAACCTGGCGGAATTCGGCGGCGCTTGAGCCGCGTCCGGTCGACGGGCGAGCCTGTCGACGCGCTCAGAACAGCGAGTCGCGATCGACGCCGTCGCGGGCCAACCGCCGGCGCAGCTTCGCCAGTGCTTCCTGCTGGATCTGGCGGACGCGTTCGCGCGTGAGCGCGAGGCGCTCGGCGAGGACCTCGAGCGTCTCGGGTTCGCGGTCGCCGAGGCCGTAACGGCCGGCGAGGATCTCGCGCTCCCGGTCGTTGAGTCCCTCGAGGCCGAGCTGCAGCAGCAAGTCGGCCTCGTGGCCGAGCGTCAGGCTGAGCGGGTCGCTCGCCGCGTCGTCGGCAACGCCGTCGAGCAGCGTCTCGGCCGCACCCTCGGCCTGCGATCGGTCGAGCGGCGCGTCGAGCGAGGTCGGCTGCTCGGCGAACCGGAGCAGATCGGACACCTCCTTGACCGGCCGGCCGACGGCAGCGGCGATGTCCTCGATGCCGACCGGCTTGTCGCCGGCACCGACGCTCGCCGCGGTGGCTTCGAGCGCGCGTCGCGTCTTCAGCACCTGATTGAGCTCGCGCACGACGTGCACCGGCAGCCGCACCACGCGCGCCTGGTGCAGGATGGCCCGCTCGATGCCCTGCCGGATCCACCACGACGCGTAGGTCGAGAACCGGAAGCCGCGTTGCGGCTCGAACTTGCCGATCGAGTGCATCAAGCCGAGATTGCCCTCCTCGATCAGGTCGGTCATCGGCAAGCCCCGGCCGAGATAGTGTTTCGCGATGCTGACGACGAGCCGCAGGTTGTGCTCGATCATCGTCTGACGGGCCGCGAAATCGCCGGCACGGGCGCGGGTCGCGGTGTCGAACTCCTGCTGCGGCGTCAGGAGCGGCGCGCGGCGGATCTCGCGCAGATAGGTCTGCAGGGTGTTGCCGACCTCCGCCTCGCCGGCGTCGAGCGCGGCGGCGCCTGGCGGCAGCACGAAGCTCGCCTCCTGCTCGCCCGGCGCGTCGGCCTCCGGCGGCATCGCCAGCGCGGTCGGCAGCACCGGGTCCGACGGGGTGGCGACTTCGGCCGGCAACGCATCGATTCCGCCGTCGGGCGCTGGTGCCCCGGTCGT
>CAZZWY010000301.1:0-5643 GCA_964657785.1 uncultured Acetobacteraceae bacterium | reverse complement strand
AGGCGTCGGCCCCGGCTCGTGGGCCGACCGGGCCGACATCGTCGACACCACCGCCGAGGGCGACCCCCGGCTCGTCCCGCTGCGCGTCGCGCCGACCTTCACCGTCTCGCACCACGATCCGGACCCGCGCGGCCTGCCGGTGGTCGGCTTCGACGGGCTGGTCGCGGGCAAGGTGGTCGACGTCTGGGTCGACCGGGCCGAGGTCGTCTTCCGTTACATGGAGGTCGAGGTCACGGCCGCCGCCGGCACCCGGCGCGTGCTGCTGCCGTTCAACTTCAGCCGGGTGAATGCCCAGCAGGTGACCGTGCGGTCGATCCTCGCGCACCAGTTCGCCAACGTGCCGGGCCTGAAGATGCCGGACCGGGTCACCTCGCTCGAAGAGGAGAAGATCATGGCCTATTACGGCGCCGGAACGCTCTACGCGATCCCGTCGCGCCAGGAGCCGCTGCTGTGACGGCGCGGAAGTCGAATCTGCTCGAGCGGCCGCCCGAGCACGAGTTCGAGGCGGCCCACGGCCTGCCGGAGGCGCTGCCCGAGACCGAACGGCTGCTGTGGCAGGGAGCGCCCGACTGGCGCCTCCTGGCACGCGACGCGATGCACCTGCGCGGCATGGCGGTCTACTTCGCGCTGCTGTTGACCTGGCGCGGGGCCGACGTGCTTGGCAACGGCGGCTCGGCGGACGACGCGTCGATCGCGGTCGCCCCGCTGCTGGGGCTCGCCGTGGTGGCGCTGGTGCTGCTCGCCGCGCTGGCCTGGCTGATCGCGCGCACCAGCGTCTACACCCTGACCGACCGCCGCGTCGTCATGCGGGTCGGCATCGTGCTGACGATCACCTTCAACCTGCCCTACAGCCAGGTCGAGGGCGCTGCACTGCGCAGCCGCGCCGACGGCAGCGGTGACCTGACGCTGCTGCTCGCCCCTTCCGACCACATCGCCTATCTCCACCTGTGGCCGCACGTCCGCCCGTGGCAGGTCAAGCGCCCGCAGCCGATGCTGCGCGCGCTCGCCGATGCGCGTGGCGCGTCGGCGGTGCTCGCGACAGCGCTCGCCGCATCGGCCAGCTCGACGCGGCCGGCACCGCAGCCGGTGCGCCTGCCGGCGCGGGCGGTGGCGCCGTCGGCCGTCGCGCAGGCCCAGCCGTCCCCCCACGTCATGGCAGCCTGAGGAGCACACCAGAGATGAGCACACCCCTGACCGCCGCCGGCTTCCCCCGCGGCCCGCTGTTCGCCGTGGGCGGCCTGCTCCTCGCGACCCTGCTCACCGTGACAACGGTGCAGCTGACCGGCATCGGCGCCGTTCATGCGCAGGAAGCCCCGGCGGTCGCGACCCGCGAGTTCCGCTTCGAGGACCAGCAGGACGGCAGCATCACGGTCGTCGAGGCGCAGAGCCGGCGCCTGCTCGACACCGTCGCCCCCGGCACCGGCGGCTTCCTGCGCGGCACGATGCGCGGCCTGGCGCGCGAACGCCACCGCCGCGGCATCGGGCCGGAGCAGCCGTTCCGGATGGTCGGCCACGCCGACGGCCGGCTGACGCTCGAAGACCCGGCCACCGGCCGGCGCGTCGACGTCGGCTCGTTCGGGCCGACCAACGCCGCCGTCTTCGGCCACATCATGGCCAACGCGATGCGCGGGCCCGACCGGGGCTGAAGCGCCCGTGAACGAATCCGAGGACCGACCATGAACGCCAGCGCCACCGCCCTTCCGACCCGTGACATCAACGCCTCCACCGGTGCCGCCCTGCAAGACACGGTGCTCACGCCGCGCTTCTACACGACCGACTACGCGGCGATGGACAAGATCGACGTGAACCCGATCCGGCCGCAGTGGGAGGCGCTCATGAACGAGTTCCGCGCCGACATCAACGGCGACCACTTCGAGCGCCCGCCGGAGATGGAAGGCAACTACTCGAGCCTGCCGCCGGCGCTCTACAAGGAGTTCTCGGACTTCCTGGTCAGCTCGATCACGTCGGAATTCTCCGGCTGCGTGCTGTATTCGGAGATCAGGAAGCGCGTCACCAACCCCGACATGAAGGAGCTCTTCGGCTTCATGGCCCGCGACGAGTCGCGCCACGCCGGCTTCATCAACCAGTGGCTGAAGGACTTCGGCATCGGCGTCGATCTCGGCTTTCTCGCCCGCGCCAAGAAGTACACCCACTTCCGGCCGAAGTTCATCTTCTACGCGACCTACCTCTCCGAGAAGATCGGCTACGCCCGCTACATCGCGATCTACCGGCAGGTCGAGAAACACCCCGAACTCTGCTTCCACCCGATCTTCAAGTGGTTCGAGCGCTGGTGCAACGACGAATTCCGTCACGGCGAAGCGTTCGCGCTGCTGATGCGCGCCAACCCGAAGCTGCTGACCGGCGTCAACAAGCTCTGGATCCGGTTCTTCGTGCTCGCCGTGTTCGCGACGATGTACGTGCGCGACCACCAGCGCCCGGAAATGCACGAGGCGATGGGGCTCGACCCGAGCGAATACGACTTCACCGTCTTCCGGATCACGTCGGAGATCACGAAGCAGGTCTTCCCGCTGACGCTCCCGATCGACGATCCGCGCTTTGCCGCCGGGCTCGAAACGCTCCGGAAGATCTCGGTCGCGAGCACCGCGGCGCGGGAACGCGGCGGGGTGCTCGGCGCGCTGTCGCGGCTCGGGCTCGGCGTGCGCGCCGGCGTGGCGTTCGCCCGGCTCTACTGCCTGCCGGCGAAGCACCACGCCCTGCCCGCGAACGCCCGGCTCACGCCGAGCTGGTGAACCGGCGACCCGCGTCCGATCGCTCCCGGCCATGTCGATCTATCTGCTGCCGCTCGCCTACACGCTCTTCGCCTGGTGGTTCAGTACCGGCGTGATCCTGTACCTGAACGGCCTGCCGCGGCGGACGCATCCGTGGACGATGCTCGGCGCGACGCTGCTGCTCGGGGTGGCGCTCTGCGGCCTCTTCGCGACGCGCCACGACACGCGCATCACCGGCGCCTACCTCGCGTTCACCTGCAGCCTGCTCGTCTGGGCGTGGCAGGAAGTCGCGTTCCTGCTCGGCTACGTCACCGGCCCGCGCCGCGCGCCCTGCCCGCCCGGCTCGACCGGCTGGCGGCGCGCCGGGTTCGCCTCCTTGACCCTGCTGCACCACGAGATCGCGCTGGTGGTGCTCGGCGCGCTGGTGGTCGCCGTGACCTGGGGCGGCGACAACCCGACCGGCCTGGCGACCTACGCCATCCTCTGGATCATGCGGCAGAGCGCGAAGCTCAACGTCTTCCTCGGGGTTCGCAACCTCAACGAAGGCTTCCTGCCGGCCCACCTCAAATACCTGCAGACCTATTTCCGCCGCGCGCCGATGAATTCGCTGTTCCCGGTGTCGGTCATCGCGTCGAGCTGGATCGCCGTGCTGGTGTGGCAGGCCGCCGCCGCGAACGGAGTCACCGAGTTCGATGCCACCGCACTCAGCTTCGCCGGCACCCTGCTGAGCCTCGCGATCCTCGAGCACTGGTTCCTGGTATTGCCGCTGCCCTCGGAGACGCTCTGGGCCTGGGGCCTGCGGTCGCGGGCGGCCGAGCCGCCGCGCTGAACCCCGGGCGGCCGGGTGCCGCCCCGCACATCGGCCTCAGAACGTGTGGCGCACCCCGAAGTCGATGCCGCTCGACTTCTGGCCGGGCAGCATGCCGGGCCGCGTCGTCGCGAGCACCTGGCGCGACGCGCCCTTGTTGCGCAGCTGCGAGGCCACGGTGTAGAGCGCGGTGCGCTTCGACAGGTTGTACTGATAGCCGAGCGAGAGCTGGTTCGCGTCGTCGGCGTCGCCGAAGCCCGAGCCCGCCTTGCCGCCGGACATGTCGCCGTGGATGAAGCTGGCGCGGATCACGTTGAGGCCGAACGGCACGATGACGCCCGCCTGGATCACCTGCTGCTTGCGGTTGCCGCCGGCGGTGGAGTCGTAGGTCGAGCGCAGGAACTGGCCGCTCGTCACGAGCGGGCCCCAGTTGTAGGAGGCGCCGGCATGCACCTGCTTGAATTTGTCGCCGGCGATGACGGTCGTCTGCTCGTAGCCGCCGCTCACGTCGAACGGCCCCTTGCTGTAGCCGAGCCGGCCGCCGACATAACGGTTGCCGGGCGTGCCCTCGCCCGGCGCCGCGGCGATCTGGCCGTACACGCCGCCGAGGTTCAGGGGCAGGATGTAGCTGATCTGATTGTCCGCCCGCGCCAGCGTGTTGGAGCCGCTGCCGAGTGCACTGATGATGCCGGTGCCGCCGACCGCGCCGTTGCCGACGATCTCGCCGAGGCCGTTGGTGCCGAACGGGTCGTAGACCGCGTAGGCGGTGAAAAACGGCGTGTAGTCGCGGCCGAGGCGGATTTCGCCGAGGTTCGGATCGATCAGCGAGACGGTCGAGCGACGGTTGAAGAACTTGGTGGCGTTGGTCGTGCCGGTGTCGGCGGCGAGGCCGGCTTCGAGCCAGAAGTTCGCCTTCAGGCCGTCGCCGAGATCCTCGTTGCCACGAAAGCCGAGGCGGCTCGAGCTGAGACCATCGGAGCTTTCCGACTTGAAGGTGCCGGCGCTGCCGTTGTGCACGGCACGGGCGTTGACGTCGATCACGCCGAAGAGGGTCGGGCTGAAATTGGCCGGCGTCGATTGCGCGAGGGCGGCGCTGCCCAGCGGGGCAAGGGCGAGGGCGACGAGGAGGGAGCGGGTCATGACGTGGTCCAGGATTGAAGAAGCGTCGGCCCGTGGAGGAGGCCAGGCCGCCGAAGATTAGTGCGCCCCGTTGACATTTTCGTGACGGTGAGTCCGATTGTTGCTTTGATGCAACGAACTGTTAACGTAGCGCGCTCCCCATCTTCTGCAAAGGACCGGCGCCAACCCGGGAGTTCGGGCTGAGCAGCGGGCGCCGCCGCTACACTCAACACGCTCATGCCTCCGCTCATGCGTCGTCCTTACTTCCCCCGTCTGGCCACCACGTTTTTCGTGGTCTTCGCGACGCTCTTCTCGCAGCTGGCGTTGGCGGCCTATGCCTGCCCGGCCGAGGCCGAGGGGGCGGCGATGGCGGAGCTGATGGCTTCCGGCGAGCCCTGCGAAGGCATGGACCCGGCACAGCCCGTCCTCTGTCATCAGCACTCGGCGGGCGCTGCGCAGTCGTTCGACGACGTCGAGCTGCCGGTGGCGACGCTGCCGCTGCTCGTGCAGGTGCTCGTTCTGCCGATGGCTCTGCAGGCCGTCGACGCCGTGGCCGTTCCGGTCGCGGCATCGCCCGAGGCGCGACCGCCTCCGGACCCGATCTTCCTCGCCACGCTCAGACTTCGGGTCTGAACTCTCCGTCGATCGATCGGCGCTGGTGCGGCCCGTGCGCTCGCCAGCACAGGCCCAATCTTTCGCCGGAGTTCCCATGTTCCCTCTTCCCCTGCGCGCGGTCGCTGTCGCCGTCGCGTTGCTGCCGTCCGTCGTGGGCGCGGCGCCCCTGACGCTCGCCCAGGCGCTCGGCCTCACCGAACAAGCCCCTTCCTCGGCGAAAGCCGCCTAAGACTCGAATCCTAGAAGACAGGACACACGCATGACCACCGATGTGAAGGTGCCGACGCTCGGCGAATCGATCACCGAGGCGACTGTTGGCCAGTGGCTCAAGAAGGTGGGCGACACCGTGAAGGTGGACGAAGCCATCGTCAG
>CAZZWY010000300.1:0-5672 GCA_964657785.1 uncultured Acetobacteraceae bacterium | reverse complement strand
TGCCGATCATCGCGACGTGGTTGCCCGGCTGCGCGGCACCGGCCGCGAGCGTCGCGACGGCGGCATCGACCCCGCCCGCCACCACCGGCAAGCCGACCGGCAAACCGAGCCGGTCGGCCCATTCTGGAAGCAGGCCACCGACGACGGCCGATGAATCGACCAGCCGCTCGGGCATCATCCGCCGGGGGATGCCGAGCATCGCGAGCGCCTCGTCCGACCAGCCGCGCTGCGCCACATCGTAGACACCGCCGATGTTGCCGGCCGAGCTGTGGTCGACCGCGACGACGCCGGTGAATTGCGCGTTGATATAGCTGTTCGGCGGCAGGAACTGGTCCGTCCGCGCCCACACCTCGGGCATCTTCTCGCGCAGCCAGAGCATCTTGGTGTAGCCGTAGTAGCTGTCGACGCCGTTGCCGGTGATGGCGTAGAGACGGTCCAGATCGACTTTCCCGCGCACCCACTCGACCTCGTCCTGGGCGCGCCGGTCCATCCAGATCAGGCAGGGGTGCAGCACCGCACCGGCCGCGTCGACCGGAATGCCGCTGCCACCGTAGAGGCTGCTGATGCAGATCGCGTTCACCTCGTCCGGCGAAGCGCCCTGCATCACGCCCTGCACGCAGGCGACGACCGCATCCAGCCAGACCTGCGGCCACTGCTGCGCCCAGAGCGGCTTCGGCGTCTCGACCTGGTAGGCCTGCGCGTGCTGCCGCACGATGCGACCATCGGCCGCCACGAGCACGGCCTTCGTGCTCTGCGTGCCGATGTCGACACCGATGACGTAGCGGGTCACTGCGGTCATGACGATTGAGTTCACGCGGCCGCGTGCTCGGGCTTCAACAACACCTTGATCGAGTCCAGCGAATTGGCGAGCGCGAACGCCTGCTCCCATTCGCCGAGGGTGAAGTCGTGCGTCACGATGCCGCGCGAGGTCAGCAGGCCGCGCTCCATCAGGTCGATGACGACGGGGTAGCAGTACGGCCCGAGATGCGCTCCGCGCACGTCGAGCTCCTTGCGGTCGCCGATGATCGACCAGTCGGCCGTCGTGTCCTTGCCGAAGACGCTGAATTCGACGAAGCGGCCGAGCTTCCTGATCAGCTCCAGGCCCTGCGTCACCCCGGCCGGCACGCCTGTGGTCTCGATGTAGACGTCGCAGCCGTAGCCGCCGGTGAGGTTGTCAATGATCGCCTTCGCGTCGTCGGTTGACGGATTGATCGTCACGTCGGCCCCGAAGGCCTTCGCGAGCGCCAGGCGCTGCGGCACGAAGTCGATCACGACCAGCTTCTTCGGCGTCTTCAGTTTCGCGATCTGCACCATGCCGAGGCCGAGCGGGCCGGCGCCGGCGATCACGACGACGTCGTCGAGCTGCACGTCGGCACGGTTGACGGTGTGCACCGAGCAGGCCATCGGCTCGATCATCGCGGCGTCTCCGAGCGACAGGCTCTCGGGAATCTTGTGCACCCGCGACGTCGCCGGCAGCCGCATGTACTCGGCCATGCCGCCGTCGGCGACGACGCGCTGGAATCCGAAGATGTTGTGAACCTCGCACATGTGATAACTGCCGGATCTGCAGTAGCGGCACTTGTCGCAGGGTACGATCTGCTCGGCGATGACGCGGTCTCCGATCGCGACGCCGAAGTGTTCGCAAGCCCCCGGCCCCGCGTCGACGACGTAGCCGAAGAACTCATGGCCGGCGATCACCGGCGCCTTGACCCAGGCCGGTTTGCCGTCGCCGCCCCAGAACATCGCGGCGCCCGAATGGCACTTGCAGTCGCTGGCGCAGATGCCGCAGGCGGCGATTCGGATGACGAGCTCGTGCGGGCCGGCCTCCGGCATCGGCACCCGTTGCAGGCGGTAGTCTTTCGGGCCGTGGCAGACGACGGCCTGCATGTCGGTGGGCGATGAAGTCATTGGATTCGGGGCGAGGTTTGAGTGGGCGAACTGCGAGGCGGTCAGACCGGCGCCTCGCACAGGTCGTTGAGCTGGTGATAGCGGCGGAACTGCGACGGCGGCATCGCCTTTTGCGCCAGGAAGTGCCGGTTGAAATTCGAGAGGTTGTTGAAGCCGCACTCGAAGCCGATCTCGGCCACCGGCTGACGGGTCGAGATCAACAGTTCGCAGGCGCGGTTCACCCGCAGGCGGTTCAGGTACTGGATGAACGGCGTACCGGTGTGGCGCCGGAAGAACCGCGAGAAGGCGCTGACCTCCATGCCGGCGTAGCGCGCGAGATCGGTTTCGGTCAGCTTGTCGCCGAGGCGCGCGGCCAGATGCGTCAGCACCTGGTTGATGGTCGACGACTGATAGCCGGCCGTGTCGGGGCGGAACGCGGGCGTCGCGAGCAGGGTGTTGTCCTGCGCGCCGGCCAGGAGCTCGAGCAGCGACAGGAACTGGTGCACGCGCTGCATGCCACGCGCTTCCAGCAGGCCGTGCAGCAGCCCGTCGGCGCGGGCGGCGACCGGCGCCGAAAAGAGGATGCCGCGCTGCGACTCGGCCAGCAGCCGCTCCAGGTGCGAGAGCTCCGGGAAGGCCTCGATGCCGTGCCGCACGGTCTTGCCCGAGAACTGCAGCACCACGCAGCGCTTGGCGACGGGCTGGCCGCCCGGCACGTCGCTGATCCAGTTGTGCGGCAGGTTCGGGCCGACCATGCAGAGCTGCCCCGACTCGAAGGTCCCGGTGTGGTCGCCGACGAAAAATCGACCGCGGGTTTCGGTGATCAGGTTGATCTCGTATTCAGGGTGGAAGTGCCAGCGAACCGTCTCGTACGGATAGCCGTGCGTCCAGACCTTGAACGACTCCTGCTCCTGGATCCCCACCAGTTCGAGAAAGGGCGACATGGGCGTCTCGTCTCCTGCGCATCTTTTTCGACAGCGCTCTGTGCGACTGCTCGAGGCGCCAAGACTAACGAGACACCGCCGGCGTCGGCTACGTCAATTCCCGAGGTCGACCGATACTTTTTTGGCTTCCAGGGTAAACACCGAGGATGTATCAGAGCCACCCTGGCGCCGCGCGTCGATTCACTTCCTCGGCCAGCGGCTCGTCTGCTTGCGGTGAAACCGTCCACCGATCCAGACCCAGTTTCGCGGGCCGTCCGCGAGGCCTTGCGCGGCGCGGCGTGCACGGCGCCGCTCGCTCCACGCCTCTTTGGCCAGACCGAGGGCGAGCGCGAGCGCACACGCCGTCCAGACCGCCGTCAAGACCGTCGAGAGCAGCAGCGCCTGCTCGAGGTCGAACGCCGGTTGGGGTTGCGCCGGTCGCCCGTCGGCCGAGGCGACGGGCACGATGAGCGCGGCCGATGGCGCGAGCGGCGCGCCCATTTTGGCGAAGACGTCGAAAGCCGCCGTCGGCGCGGCGCCCTCGACGCGCGCGAGGATCGGCCCGCGGCGTGCCTTGTCGGCGGCGCGCCATGCCGGCAGTTCGCGGCTGTCGAACTGAGCGACGAAACGAGACGACTCGCCTTCGTGCCAGGACAGGTCGACCACCGGCACGTAGGTCGACTCGGTCATGCCGCGCTCGCTGCGGACGACCGTGCGATCCCACAGGAAGCGCCCCTGCAACGCAAGGCGGCTGCTGCCCGAGACCGACGCGGGCGGCGCGCCGCTGGCAAGACTGACCGGCTCGTACGGCTGCGAGGCGTCCTGAGAACGAACGTGCCCCTCCCACCCGTAGTAGCCGAAGGTCGCAACCCACGCCAGCATCACCGGAATACCCCAGCCGAGCAGGCCGGCCTTCCACTTCGAAATCGGCTGGGCGGCAATCTCGGGCGCCTTGACGGGTGGCGCCTCGGCCGGCGTTGCCGCCGGTGCGCTGAGGATCAGCGGCAGCAGGATCGGGCTGCTCAGCGCGATTACGCCGAAGCTGAACACCAGAAAGCTGAGCTTGCGCGAGTAGCCACCGGTCCAGTGCTGCTGCAAGGCGTTGAGCCAGCCCATCGGCCCGGCGTCGCCGGTCACGCCGTGCCAGACCATCGCGACGTAGCCGGCCAGCAGCAATATCCAGAGCGCTTTGCGAATCATGATCATCTTCGGTAAAAGAGGCGTCGACCAACTCCGCGTCGACGACGGGCACGGGCCGTCCGCCGTACTTGACTCTCGGCTGCAAACGCCATCCATCGAAATCAAGACCCGCGCCTCTCTGAACGAAGTCCTGCCGACGAGACGGACATGTACAGCCGGAGTTTGCGCGTGTCCGGGTTCACGCCACCGACTCGTTCAACGGGTGACGCACGCTGATTGACCCAGGGCTCCATGGACACCGCGATTTCCCTGCTTTCCTCCCGAACCACCGCCGTCTGGAAATGGTCGTCGCCTGCCGCCGGCGTCGTCTTTCTGATCTACCTCGCCCGGACCGGTGAAATCCACGACGCCGGCTCGCTGGCCGGTCCGCTACTGTTGTTGGGCGCGTGCGGGGTGTTCCATGCGCTGCTGGTGTGGAACCTGGCCGACGAGGTGTTCGATCACGGAGACCATCTGCGCATCGTCCGGCGCGGCCGCGAGGCGCGCGTGCCGATGGCGAGCGTCTCGGCGGTCCGCATCTCGCTCGACCATCGCCCGAGGCGCATCGTGCTGGAGCTCGCCGTGCAGACCCCGCTGGGTAACGGACTGGCCTTCATTCCGGGCGGGGGGCCTGGCCGCTTGGCGTCGCCGACGGAGCTCGGCCAGTCGATCCTGCGGCGCGCGCAGCAGGCACGCGAAGGACCTGCGCGCTCGTCCACACGAGTGCCGATGCAGGAATGACCGACGCGATCGAGCCCCCCGCTCGGGCGATGATCGCCATCCGACTCCCTCGCTCACTCCGCATGACACCCACCGACTTCCGTTTCCACGAGCGCCTGCGCGTGCGCTGGTCCGAGATCGACGCGCAGAAGATCGTCTTCAACGGCCACTACCTGATGTATTTCGACACCGCCGTCGCCGGCTACTGGCGCGCGATGGCGCTTCCCTATGCGGCAACGATGGCGGCGCTGAGCGGCGATCTGTACGTGCGCAAGGCGAGCGTCGACTACCACGCCTCGGCCCGCTACGACGACGTGCTCGACGTGGGGATGCGCTGCGCGCGCGTCGGCAACTCGTCGATCGTCTTCGCCGGCATGGCGTTCCGGCAGGCGCAGCGGCTCGTCGGGTGCGAACTCGTCTACGTCTTCGCCGACCCGGCGACGCAGACCTCGCGACCGGTGCCTGTGCCGCTGCGCGCGGCCCTCGAGGCCTTCGAGGCCGGCCACGCGATGACCGAGACCCAGGTCGGTGCCTGGGCCGACCTTGGGCCGGCAGCCCGCGCGATCCGCAGCGAGGTGTTCGTCGACGAGCAGCGCCTCCCGGCGGCGCTCGACGCCGACGACGAGGACGGCGCCGCCCTCCACGCCGTCGTGCGCAATCGGTTCGGACACGCGGTCGCGACCGGCCGGCTGCTGCGGCAGGCAGGCGGCGTCGCGCGCATCGGGCGCATGGCGGTCAGCCGGACGCTGCGTGGCAGCGGCCTGGGCCGCACGGTGCTGGATGCGCTGACCGCGGCGGCCGTCGCGCGCGGCGACACCGAAGTCGTCGTGCACGCGCAGTCCGGTGTCGAGGGCTTCTACCGGCGCGCCGGCTTCATGGCGCGCGGCGCGGCTTTCGAGGAGGCCGGTATCGAGCACATCGCGATGGCGCGGCGCCTCGGCGACGGAGTCAGAAGGTGTGAAT
>CAZZWY010000299.1:0-5677 GCA_964657785.1 uncultured Acetobacteraceae bacterium | reverse complement strand
GCCCGATCCAGATCGACGCCGTGCCAGATCAAAAACGACTCCCCCGCGTCATCCCCGACATCCCGTGATCGCGTCTAGCCGTATCACTGCCATGCCTGGTCTTCGGGGTATGACTCAGCTTGAAAGTCGGAGAACGACCGCGAGGAAAGAAAGCGCATCGCGCAAGGCGCCCGCAACATATCAGTGAAGTGAATATAGCGAGTCTCGAAGCCAGCGTTAACCGACAGCGACCGCCGTTGCTATGGCACGTCGACCACGCTGATGCGCGTCACCTGCCTGACCCAGCGGCCGCCCCGCGCATCGCGCGGCACCACCACCCGCCACGGGCCGTCGGCCGAAGCGAGCGGCTTGTCACCCACCCGGTCGACCAGATGCACCCGTCGATCGCCGAGCGAGGGATCGAGCTCCGCAAAGGCGAAGACGACCGCATAGCCATCGGCTGCCTGCACGAGGACGACGCGGCGCATCAGCGGCCCGCGAACTCGCTCGGGGGGCTCGACCCCGGCAGCCCGCAGCACCTCGCGCAGATCGCTTCCGGTGTAGGCGACCGGCTTGTCGTGGTCGGTGGCCTCCACCGTCTCCCGCGGCAAGGCGCTCAAGGCGGCAGAGGTGAACGCCTTCGACTCGCCGTCCGGGCGAACGACGGTGATCCCGTCCGGATTCGTCTGGGCGATGGCGAGCGCCATGAACATCCAGACGAAAACCGCAGCGAACAAATTCTTCATGAAACAGATTTCCTTCAGGCCTGGGGCACGATGACGAACGCGGCGTTGACAGCCTGCCCAAAGCAGACCCTGAAGTCATCGCAACCGTCGCACCGCGGCGGCGCCAGGTCGTCGATGCCGAGTTCGTCGCCGAGGCGCAGGAAGAGGTATCGCTTCCACCGAAGGCCCCGCGTGTTGCCCGCCGCGAGCTCTGGAAAATGACGCGCGAGCAAAGCAGAGACCTCGCTGCGCCCCGACAAGCCGAGGTCTTGCCACAGATGGTGTTCGCCGAAGCAGGCGCAACCGGTCGCACCGGCCATCATCCTCGTCCACGCGCCTTCGGTCGCGCGGTGGCGCCAGAGCATCGAGATCAGCGGTTGCAGCAGCGGCGCGGGCTCTGCCTCGATCCGGGGCGATTCCAGAGAAGAATGATCTGCACCCACTTCTCGCAGAAGGGCCTCGCACTCCGCAGGGTCGAGTCCCAGGCTGCCCGCATCGTGCGGCAGACGGCCCTCGGCCGCGTGTCGGCGGACCGTCTCTGTCACCTGGCGTTCGACCCGATGACCGGCTGCTTGCGATGACTGGCTCATTCCACTGCGCTCGATCGGCGCTCCATTGTGCGCGCCTCGAGTTGCAGGCGGAGTGGATCACACCCGACCGCACCGCCACGGGCCGGACGTTCGAGAAGCGCGCCCCTGCCGACAACCGCCTCCTCGGTCTGGTTCACGAGGCAGGTCATTCGGAAGTCGATGCCGCGGTGCAGGCCGCGCGTGCCGCTTTCCAGCGCGAATGGGGTCGCATGGCCGTCGGTCGCCGGGCCGAGTTGCTGCAGGCGGTAGCGCAGGAAATCGAACGGCGCTTCGACGACTTCCTGCAGGCCGAAGTCGCCGACACCGGCAAGCCGCTGCCGTTGGCGCGGCAGGTCGATATCCCGCGGGGCGCGGCCAACTTCAAGGCCTTCGCCGATCTCGTCAAGAACGTGCCGACCGAAACCTTCGAGACTGCCCTGCCCGATGGCGGCTCGGCGCTGAACTACGCGATCGGTTCGCCGCTCGGGGTCGTCGGCGTGATCCGCCCTTGGAACCTGCCCCTGCTGCTGCTGACGTGGAAGATCACCCCGGCGCTCGCCTGCGGCAACACCGTGGTCGTGAAACCCTCGGAAGAGACACCGACCACGGCGACCCTCCTCGGCGAAGTGATGAACGCCGTCGGCATCCCGAAGGGCGTCTACAACGTCGTCCACGGATTCGGCCCGGACTCGGCCGGCGAATTCCTGAGCCGTCACCCGCAGGTGGCTGCGATCACGTTCACCGGCGAGAGCCGCACCGGCGAAGCCATCATGGCCGCCGCGGCAAAAGGCGTGCGCCCGGTGAGCTTCGAGCTCGGCGGGAAGAACGCCGGCATCGTCTTTGCAGATGCCGACTTCGACGTCGCCGTGGCGGGCACCACCCGCTCGGTGTTCGAGAATTGCGGGCAGGTCTGCCTTTGCACGGAGCGACTCTACGTCCAACGGCCGATCTTCGACCGCTTCGTTGCGGCGCTGAAAGAGCGGGCAGAAGGACTGAAGCTCGGCGCACCGGAAGAAGCCGGGGTGACGCTCGGGCCACTGATCTCGGCGGAACACCGGCGCAAGGTGCTCTCCTATTACGACAAAGCCCGCGCCGAGGGCGCGGCTGTCATCACCGGCGGCGGCATTCCTTCGATGCGGTCGGCGCTCGCGGAAGGGCACTGGGTCGAGCCGACAATCTGGATGGGCCTTTCCGAGAGCGCGTCTATGCCGGCCACAACCGCCCCTGAGTCAATCCTTCGGCAGCGGCAGCGCGAGAAGCTTGAAACTGCTCGGCAACTGACCCTTCTTTTCGGGAGCGAGATAGGAAAGGTGCCCTTCGGCGACCCACATGCGGTCGGGCGCGGGCCATGCGCTGACCGGTTCTTCGGCTTGCACCAGGGTCTCGATGAGCGCCGAATCGCCGTTGATGGTGACGCGGTCGATCGTTCCTCCGCCTTCAGCCATGATGAAGCCGCCCTTGAAGGGTCGCAGGCCATCGGGATGGGTGAGCGGACGCGAGGTCGTAAGCTTCGTGACCTTCCCCGGCGAGCCGTTCTTGACCTCGATCCGGAACAGCTCGCCGGTGCCATAGGTGTTGGCGTACAGGTTGCCGTCCTTGCCGAAGGCGATGCCATCGAGGCCGCCCTTCATCGCGTCGTCCTGCACGAAGACCTCGATCTCGGTCGCACCGGCCTTGAGCCGAAGGATCTGCGGCCCGGCGGTGTTGGTGATGTAGAGCGAGCCGTCCTCGGCCACGGCGAAGTCGTTGACGATTGCAGGTCCGGTGGGCACACGTACGCTCACCTTCAGCGCGCCCGATTTCATGTCGACGCCCTTGATCCATGCGCCCTCGACGGTGCTCGGCCCCTTCATCCCGAACACCGAGGCATCGTTCGATGCAACCCATAACAGGGCTCGCTTGTCGTCGGCGAGGACGCCGAAGGTGGAGCGCGTCCCGTGGTCTCCAGGCTGAAAGAACGGGACGGCGGTGGACGAACCCGGCGCGACTTTGAGGACACCGCCGTGCGTGATGCTGCTGACGTAGAGCGTTCCGTCGGCCGCCGCCGTCACGCTTTCAGGAAAGGGCGAGCTGGCTGGCAACACGACCGACTCGGGCGGCGCCTTCACCGTCGCGCAAGCAGCAATGAAAAATGCGGCGCAAGATGCCGCACCGATCCGTGCACCGCGGAACTCCGAGCGTTTCGGCCATTGAACAGTCATGAAGTGTCTCCATCGATCTGGTGATGAGAACGGCGGTCGATCGGGATGCCGGCTTTCCGTCGAGCGATTGCGTTTGTCTTGTCTCCCGAAATTAGCGCAGGCTGCTCGATGTGTATATAGGTATATATCGAGCGCCACGACCTCGATCTGCTCCGAGTCATGAACAAGCCGGTCCCGGCCACGAGTGGCCTGGGAACGCGACCCGCGGTGCCTACGGCTGCAAGGTGGACATGTCGACGACGAAGCGGTATTTCACGTCGCTCTTCAGCATGCGTTCGTAGGCGGTGTTGATGTCCTTCATCGCGATCGTCTCGATCTCCGAGACGATGCCGTGTTCAGCGCAGAAATCGAGCATCTTCTGCGTCTCGCGGATGCCGCCGATCAACGATCCGCCGAGGCGGCGGCGCTTGAAGATCAGACCGAACACGTTCGGCGCAGGATGCGGGTGTTCCGGGGCGCCGACGAGCGCCATCGTGCAATCGCGCTTGAGCAAGGCAATGAACGGGTCCAGGTCATGCTGGGCGGCGACCGTATTGAGGATGAAGTCGAACGTGTTCTGGTGCGCGGCCGTGGCCTCCGGATCCTTGGAGATCACCACCTCGGACGCACCCATGCGCAGGGCGTCCTCGGTCTTGCCGGCCGAGGTGGTGAAGAGCACCACATGTGCGCCCATCGCAGCCGCGATCTTCACGCCCATGTGCCCGAGGCCGCCCAGCCCGACGATGCCGACCTTCTGTCCTTTTTGAACATCCCACTGACGCAGCGGCGAGTAGGTCGTGATGCCCGCGCACAGGAGCGGGGCGACTGCGGCGAGCTGGTCCTTGTGGCTGATCTTCAGGACGAATTTCTGCCTGACGACGATACGGCTGGAATAGCCGCCGAAGGTGTTCTCGCCGCCGAAGACCGGGCCGTTGTAGGTGCCGGTGAAGCCGTTCTCGCAATACTGCTCGAGGTCGTCGGCGCAGGCGGTGCAATGTTGGCAGCTGTCGACCATGCACCCCACGCCGGCGGTGTCGCCGAGCTTGAACTTGCTGACGTTGGTACCCACGGCGCTGACCCGGCCGACGATCTCGTGACCCGGCACGGTCGGGTAGAGCGTGTTCTACCACTCGTTGCGTACCGTGTGCAGATCGGAATGACAGACGCCGCAGAACAGGATGTCGATCTGCACATCGTCCGGCCCGACATCGCGACGCTCGATGCTGAAAGGCGCGAGGACGCTCATTGCGTCCTGGGCGGCATAGGCAAGGGTAGTGGGCATGGAAGATCTCCTCGAGAATTCACGACAAGCTTGCATAGCCAGGATCATGCCGGCCTTCGTGCCACTGGCTCGCCGCTGTGCCGCTCGTCGCTTCGTCCCTCGCGGCGAGCGCTACGGACCTGCCCGTGCCGGCTGCCGCGAGCCTGACGAACGCCTGCAAGGAACTCGGTCCGTTGTTCGGATCGCAGAACCCCGGGGCGACGGTGGACAAGGCCAGGTGCAATCAGAGGTACTGGCCGCCGGCACGCGCCGCAATTTCGTCGGCAACTCGCTCGTGATGAACGTGCCGAGCGACGGCACGCCCGGCCTGAAAGGCCCATCCGATCCGGTGAATCCCGAGGTCAAACGCATTGCCATCGGAAACCCGGCGAGCGTGCCGGTGGGCTCAGGCCAAGCGGCTCGCCTCGGCGGCTTCGAGCGTCGCCCATTCTTCATCACTGTAGAGACGTGAGCGTGTCAGGAACCGGCGGCCCGTCGGGCCCTCGAGCGAGAACATGCCGCCGCGTCCGGGAACGACGTCGATGATCAGATGCGTGTGCTGCCAGTACTCGAATTGCGGGCCGCTGATGTAGAAGGGAGCGCCCGCGATACGGCCGAGCAACCGGTCGTAGTCGCCCACGATGAACTCGCCTTGCGGATAGCACATCGGCGCGCTGCCGTCGCAGCAGCCGCCCGACTGGTGAAACATCAGCGGCCCGTGTTGCTCGCGCAGTTCTTCGATCAACCGAACCGCCGCCTCGGTCGCTGTGACACGCAGCACTTCTTCGGTCATGGGAATCTCCGGATCGCCCTCGAATAGAAGGGGCTCGCCCCTGCCCTCGAACAGGTCGGGCAAGCCTCGCGGACGTTGCGTCAGAAGAACCCGAGCTTGTTCTCGCTGTAGCTCACCAGCAGGTTCTTGGTCTGCTGGTAGTGGTCGAGCATCATCTTGTGGTTCTCGCG
>CAZZWY010000298.1:2418-5689 GCA_964657785.1 uncultured Acetobacteraceae bacterium | reverse complement strand
CCAATAGATTAAAAGTCTACTGCTCTACCAACTGAGCTAACAACCCGGCAAGCCTCGGATTATAGCAGGCCCTCATGGTCGGTTGCGTTCGCGATGCATTCTAGCGCGACGCTCGCCGCGACCATGCCGAAGGTCGCGGTCATGGATACCGACGAACCGTAGCCGTGGCAGTTGAGCCCGGCATCGGGGCGGGCGGACGACGACGGCGGCAGCGTGACCGCTTCGCGCGAGAAGACGCAGCGCAGGCCGATGCGCCCGCTGCGGGCGGCACCGGCCGACTTGCGAAGGCGCGAGCGAAGGGCCGCCAGCAGCGGGTCGTGGGTGACGAGCGCGAGGTCGTCGACCTCCACGTCCTGGGGCCGGCGCTTTCCGCCCGCCGCACCGACGCTCACGACGACGTGCCCCGTGCCCAGGCCCCACGCCGCGATCGCCGCCTTGGCGCGCACCTGGTCGCAGGCGTCGACGACGGCATCGACCGGTGCGGCGGTCAGCGACGCCCAGTTCGCTTCGTCGACGAATTCCTCGACACACTCCAGCACGCAGCCGGGGTGAATGTCGAGCAACCGGTCCCGCAGCGCGAGCACCTTGGCCTGCCCGACGGTCGCGCCGAGCGCCTGCACCTGGCGGTTGATGTTGGACTCGGCAACCTGATCCAGATCGATCAGCGTCAACCCGCCAACACCGCTGCGCGCCAGCGCTTCGGCCGCCCACGACCCGACCCCGCCGACACCGACAACCACCACCCGGGCGGCGCGAATCCGCGTGTAGCCGGTGTCGCCATACAAACGGCGCAGCCCGCCGAACCGGCGCTCGAGGTCGGGGGTGTCATCGAAGGTCACTGCCGAAGCCTCCGCAGCCGGCCGCGCTGTCGCACGGTCGCCGCGAGCGCCACCGCAGCCTCGGCCACGCTCGCCCCATCGCGGCCCCCTATCGCAGCGTCGCGAGCCGGTCGCGGCCGGCCTGGGCGGCTTCTGACTGGGGGTAGGTCTTCAGCAGGTCGTCGAGGGTGCGGCGAGCCGCCTTGGTGTCCTTCAACTCCGCCTGGCAATTGGCCATCGCGAGCAGCGCCTCGGGCGTCTTCGGATGGTCGGGCGCCGTCGTGACGAGGCTGCGGAACGACGCGATCGCCTCCTTGTACTGGCGCAGTCCGAATTGCGCGTTGCCGAGCCAGAAGAGCGTCGAGGGGCCGTAGCCGCTCGCCGGATAGCGCTTGCGAAACGCGGTGAGCGCGGTGGCGGTGCCGGCGAAGTCGCTCTTGCGCAGCAACTCCATCGCCTCGTCGTACTGCCGCTTCTCGTCGGGATCGGCGGTGAACTCCCGGCCGTCGAGCGTCACCTTCTGCGGCTCGAACTGGCGCAGGCGGTCGTCGACCCCCGACTGGATGTCCTTCTGCTTGCGCTGCACTTCCGACAGGTCGCGTGCCAGCTGCTCGTTCTGGCCGCGCAGCTTGGCGTTGTCCTCGCGCATCAGCTCGAGCTGGTTGTTGAGGTCGAGCAGGCTGCGCTTGAGCTGGCTGATCTGCTCGGTCAGCTGGGCGGTCGCCTCGCCCTGCCGCGCCCTCTGCTGTTCGTTCGACTGCTCGATCCGCTGCCGCAGGTCGAGGATCGCGCGACGCGCCTCGTCGTCGTCGAAGATTCCGGCACGGGCCGACGGCGCCCACGCGGCGGCGCCGAGCGAGGCGAGGAGCACGCCGACGCGAAGCCAGTACTTCATCGGCACCGCACTCACCGGTAGGCGAGCTCGGCGCGGCGGTTCTTCGCCCAGGCCGCTTCGTCATGCCCCTGAACCGCCGGCCGCTCCTTGCCGAAGCTCACCGCTTCGACCTGCGACTCGCTCGCGCCGAGCAAGGTCAGCGACTTCGCAACCGCTTCGGCGCGCTTCTGCCCGAGCGCGAGGTTGTATTCGCTGCCGCCGCGCTCGTCGGTGTGGCCTTCGACGGCGAGGTGCCGCTGCCGGCTCGCGGTGAGCGCCTTGGCGTACGACTGGATCGTCGGCCGGTATTCGTCCTTGACGGTGAAGCTGTCGAAATCGAAATAGACGATGCGCGGCAGGTTGGTGTCCGAAGGCGCACCCTGGGTCAGGTCGACTGGGGCGACCTGGCTCTGCGCGCCGGAGCCGGTCGCGGCGCCCCCGGTGCCGGCCCCGGCCGACGGGGTGCGGGATTCGACCGGAACGTCGCTGTCGAGCTTGGTGCTCGAGCATCCTGCGATCATGCCGGCGGCGGCCAGCAAAGCGAACAAGGTCTTGGTCGAGTTCATGGTGTTTCCTCGTGGTGTGAAGTCGGAAAGCGGGCAAGTATCGAGCCTGCGACCGGGCCGGGGGCCGCGTCAACGGCCGAACGGGCCCCAGGACGGCTCGCGCACGTCGACGCCGTTGGACGTGAGCCGGGCCTTGATTCTGCCGTCGAGCGTCGTCGTCATCAGGACGTCGCGGCCCTGGGCGCGCGAGGCGTAGATGAGGAGCTTGCCGTTGGGTGCGAAGCTCGGATGTTCGTCGTCGCTGGTATCGGTCAGCGCCGTGGGCGCGCTGCCGCCGCCGAGGTCCATCGTGTAGAGGCGAAAGGCACCGCCCTGGCGTGAAATGTAGGCAAGCGTCCGGCCGTCGGGGCTGATCGCCGGGCTGATGTTGTAGCTGCCGCTGAAGGTGACGCGATCGGCGCCGCCGCCCGCCACGCCGGTGCGGTAGATCTGCGGGCCGCCACCCCGGTCGCTCACGAAGTAGATCGAGCGGCCGTCGGGCGAGAACACCGGCTCGGTGTCGATCGCGGTGCTGTTCGTGAGGCGCCGCACATTGTCGCCGTCGCGCCCGATCAGGTAGAGCTGCGAGCCGCTGTCCCGCGAGAGCGTCACTGCGAGCGCCTGCCCGTCCGGCGACCAGGCCGGGGCGCTGTTGGAGCCGCGAAAGTTGGCGACGGCGCGGCGGGCGCCGGTGGCGGTGTCCTGCGTGTAGACGACCGCCTTTTGCGTTTCGAACGACACGTAGGCGAGCTGCTTCCCATCCGGCGACCAGGACGGCGAGATGATCGGTTGCGGGCTGGTCACCGCCACCTTGCCGCCCTCCCCGTCCGCATCGGCAACGCGCAGGGTGAAGCGCCCCGAGCTCTTGGTGACGTAGGCGATTCGGGTCGAGAACACGCCCTTGTCGCCGGTCAGTTTCTCGTAGATGAAGTCGGCCATGCGGTGGGCCGCCAGGCGCAGGTCGCCGGCCTCGACCGCGGTCGCCTGGCCGCCGAGCTCGGCGCCCTTGACGACGTCCCAGAGCTTGAAGCGAA
>CAZZWY010000298.1:0-2408 GCA_964657785.1 uncultured Acetobacteraceae bacterium | reverse complement strand
CCCGGTGACGCCGTTGTCGGCGGAAAACAGGATGCGGCCGTCGGCCAGCCGCGTGACCGAGCCGGCGACGAGCGCATCGGCCGCCCGCCCCCGCCACTCGCTCATGGCTGGGCGGCTGGTCTCGTCCAGGTCGCCGGGCGCATCCACGCCACGGAAGACGCCGCTGCGTTCCAGGTCCGCACGGACGATCGCGGACAGCGAGAGCGAGGGCGTGCTGCGCTCTTCGTCCCGGAACTTGGTGATCGCGATCGGCAACTGGGTCGCGCCGACGCCGGAGATTTCGACCCGGAACTGGGCCTGTGCGACGGAACTCGCGAGGAACGTCAGGAGGGTGATCAGCAGGCCCGCGGCAGTGCGCCAGGCGGCGCGAAAGACAGTGTCGGACCGGTACAGCAAGGTCATGAAGAGGATGCCGCAGGGTGTTCGGGCGGGGGAATCTGGGACAATCGTGATGATAGTCACGTTCGCACAGGAGCACTTCGATCATCCCCGCCGATCCGCCTGGGTTTAGTGCGAGGCCCGCGCCCACGATGACCCCCACGCTCACGGTCGTCATCGTGGCGAAGAACGAGGCGGTCAACATCGGCGAATGCGTCCGGAGCGCGGCCTTCGCGACGGAGGTGCTGGTGCTGGATTCGGGCAGCAGCGACGCGACCGCGGAGCTGGCCGCGGCCGCGGGCGCGCGGGTGATCCACACCGACTGGCCGGGCTACGGCCCGCAGGTGGCGCGGGGATTCGCCCTCGCTGCGACCGACTGGGTGCTGTCGCTCGATGCCGACGAACGCATTCCGGCGACGCTGCGCGACGAGATCGTCGCGACCCTGCACGCGCCTGCGCACGAGGGCTACCGCATTCCGCGCCTCTCGGAGTTCTGCGGCCGCTTCATCCGGCATTCCGGCTGGCGTCCTGACCGAACCCTGCGGCTCGGGCGGCGTTCGGTCGCCGGCTTCACCCCGCACTTCCTCCACGCCCACATGACGGTCGACGGGCCGGTCGGCGACCTCTCCGAGAGCCTGTTGCACTACAGCTACCCGGACATCGGCGACGTGCTCGAGAAGCTCGACCGCTACTCCAGCGGGCACGCCCGCGACCTGCTCGCCCAGGGCCGCTCGGCGAGCGTCTCGACGGCCGTGCTGCATGCGGCGGGCGCGTTCCTCCGCACCTACGTCCTGCGGCGCGGCTTCCTCGACGGCTCGCACGGCCTGATGCTGGCGATCTACAACGCCGAGTACACCTACTACAAGTACCTCAAGCTGATGTTCCTTCGGCATCCGCCGACGCGGCCCGAGATGCCTGCATGAACCCGCCGGCCGCCCCAAGGGCGAATACCGGCGTGCGCAGCACGAAGGGGGTCTCATGAGCGACGTCGGGAGCGCGCCGGCGGCCAAGGTCGGGCTGCTCGTCCAGCTTCGTCAACTGGCGCCGTACTTCGCCGGCACGCAATGGGCGTTCGCGCTGGCGGCCGTGGCCGCGGCGGTCTCGGGCGCCAGCGAGGCCGGCGTGATGTGGCTGCTCGTGCCGCTGATCGACGGCGGCTTCCAGAAGGTGCCGGTGCGCTGGCTGGCAGCGCTGCCGCACCCGCCGATGTGGCTGATTCCGGTCGCGCTGATCGGCCTCTTCGGCCTGCGCGGCGCCGCCGGCTTCGTCGTCGACTACCTGCTTGCCTGGTCGGCGAACCGGGCAACCCTGCGGCTGCGCTCGGAGCTCTTCGGCCGCGTGCTCGATGCCCATCCGCGGCTCTTCGGCGAACGTTCGGCGAGCAGCCTGATGAACACCGTCGTCTACGAGATGCTAGCGGGTGTCAACCAGCTGGTCGGCGCCGCGCAGACGGTGCTGAAGGACAGCTTCACCGTCGCCGCGCTGCTCGGTTCGCTGCTGCTCGCGAACTGGAAGCTCACGCTCTTCATCGCCGCGCTCGGGCCGGTGGTCGGCTACACGATGCGCGTCTTCGGGCGCCGCATGCACCGCATCACCAAGGAATCGCAGGTTGCGATCGATCGGCTGGGCTACGTCGTCGAGGAAAACGTGCTCGCCTGGCGCATGGTGCGGCTGCACGGCGTGCAGGACGTGCAGCGCCAGCGCTTCGAGCAGTCGAGCGCGGCGCTCCGCCGCCTGATGATGAAGTCGACCGTCGCCGGTGCCGCGGTCACGCCGGTGACGCAGCTGATGACCGCCTTCGCCCTCGCCGCGATCATCGGCGTCGCGCTCTGGCAAAGCACGACCGGCGGCTCGACGCCCGGCACTTTCATCGCCTTCATCACCGGTGCGATCGCGGTCGCGACGCCGCTGCGGCGCCTCACCGACGTGTCGGCGCCGATCGCGCGCGACACGGCGTCGATCGAGCGCGGCCTGAGTCTGATCCACACCGCGCCGCTCGAAGTCGGCGGTCGCTTCGAGCCGGTGTCGGG
>CAZZWY010000297.1:5164-5690 GCA_964657785.1 uncultured Acetobacteraceae bacterium | reverse complement strand
TCGACGAGGCGCTCGAGAGCCACCGGCGGGCGCTCGCCCTCGCGCCCGAGCACCCGTCGATCCACACCAACCTCGGCAACGTGCTGTCGTTCCTCGGCCGCCTCGACGAAGCCGAAGCAGCGCACCGCCGCGCCCTCTCGCTCGCCCCCGACTTCGCGACCGCCCACGCCAACCTCGGCGTGCTGCTCGCCGACCAGCAGCGTGACGCCGAGGCCGAGCCGCTGCTGCGCGAGGCCCTGCGCCTGCGCCCCGACTTCACCCGCGCCCGGCTCAACCTCGGCTTCCTGCTGCTGGCGCTGGGGCGCTTCGCCGAAGGCTGGCTGCTGCACGAGTCGCGTCACGACCCTGCCCTGCCCCACCACGGCATCCCGCCCCCGCCGTGGCCGATCCCGCCGTGGCACGGCGAGCCGCTCGCCGGCCGCTCGCTGCTCGTCTGGGCCGAGCAGGGCTTCGGCGACCAGATCCAGTTCGCCCGCTATGTGCCGCTGCTCAAGGCCCACGGCGCCGGCCGGGTGACCCTCGTCTG
>CAZZWY010000297.1:0-5154 GCA_964657785.1 uncultured Acetobacteraceae bacterium | reverse complement strand
GGCTCGGCTCTTCGAGTCGCTCGCCGGGATCGACCGGCTGGTCGCGGCCGACGTGGTCGACAACGCCTTCACCACCGGCGATGTCGACCTCTCAGACCACGACCTCTGGACCTTCCCGCTCACGCTGCCGCTGCATCTGAAGACCGACGCGGCGTCGATGATCCCGGCGGCGATTCCGTATCTGCGACCGCCTTCGCCCGCGCCAGGGCCTGCACGCCCGCCCGGCACGCGGCGGGTCGGCCTCGTCTGGCGCGGCAACCCGACGCACCACAACGATGCCGACCGGTCGCTGCCGGGGCTCGAGGTGCTGGCGCCGCTCTGGTCGGTGCCGGACGTGCGCTTCGTCAGCCTGCAGACCGGACCCGCGGTGGCAGCGGCCCGCCATCCGCCGGCGGGGCAACCCCTCGACCACCGCGACGTCCGGGATTTCGCCGAGACCGCGCTGGCGCTCGCGCAGCTCGATCTGCTGATCTGCGTCGACACCTCCGCGGCCCACCTCGCCGGCGCGCTCGGCGTGCCGTGCTGGGTGCTGCTGCCCGCCTACCGGCCCGACTGGCGCTGGCTGCGCGGGCGGGAAGACTCGCCGTGGTATCCGGCGCGGATGCGGCTGTTCAGGCAGGATGCGCGCGGCGATTGGGCGGGTGTCGTCGAGCGGGTGCGGGCGGCGCTGGCAGCGGCTTGACCCTGCGGTCTCGGGGTGTGAACGATGGCGGTATCGCGAGCCCGCCGATCAGGGCCGAAGCACCACGCCTCGGCCCGCCAGATCGCGTTCGAAGCGCTGTTCCGTCACGACGCGTCCCCATCGATCTCCCTGGCTTTCCGCCACGAGCGAGAAGCCGTTCGCTTCGTACAGGTGCCGGGCAGCGTCCAGGCCGGCGAACGTCCAGAGATGCGTCGACCGGTAGCCGCAGGCATCGACGAAGCGCATCGCTTCGCCCATCAGCCGGCGACCGGCGCCCTGGCCTCGAACCGCATCCGACGTGATGAACCACCGCAAATGCGCGCCGGCGGTCGCTGCGTTCTTGCCGTCGATGAAGACCGACCCTTCGATGCTCCCCTGCCGCAACAGCAACCAGATGCCGTCTCGGCCCGGCTGGAAGTCGTCGCAGAAGTCGGCCAACTCCCGGGCGACCTTCGCTTCGAACGACAGACCGAAGCCGCTGGCCGCCGAGTAGTAGGCGGCGTGAAGCTCGGCGACTCGGCCGATGCAGCCGGGCAGGTAGCCTTGGGTGATGGTGAGCGACATGAAGATCAGAACGGAACTTGAGGTTTAAGAGGCGTGACCGTCGTCGGCCGACGTTGCCGGGTCGGCGGACCGGCATGCGGCCCGCGCAGGAAAAGCGATCTCAACCACCCACCCCGTCACACCTGCATCTGCATGATGTCCGAGTAAGCCTGCACCAGCTTGTTCCGCACCTGCAGCGTCCCCTGAAACCCGATCTGCGCCTTTTGCATCGCGACCATCGTCTGCTCGATGCTTACCGACGGGTCGTCGAGCTGCACTGCACGCTGCATCGTGGAGAGGTCGTTCTGCGACTTGCTGACGGAGCCGAGTGCCTGCGTCAGCGCTTGCTGGAAACCCGCGCCGGCGGCCGGCTTGGCGGCGAGCGGCTGGCCGGTGGTCGAGAGCCCGGCGCGGGCCACCGCCTGGGCGAAATCGAAGGGCTTGAGGGTGACGTTCACGGCGCGAGCTCCCGGAGGGAATGACGCGATCCTAGGCGGGCGATGGGCCCGCCATGGTTCGAAGTGGTGCGGCTTTGACCCCCTTGTTTCCGGCTTGGCGCCGCCGCGGTTCTCCAACAATTGCTTTCAATCGAGGGCCACCCTGCCCGCTGCCCGCCCCCCTACCCGCCGCCCATGGACAACGCCGTCGTCGCCGCCAAGCCCCCGCTGCCGCTGGTCGAGCAGCTCACCTTCACCGGCCGGATGGCGTCGATGCCGCTGCGCAGCAAGCTGAGCCTCGGGCTCGGGCTGGCCGCCCTCGGCGGCGTGGTGCTGGCGATGACGCTCTGGGGCAGCAAGGGCGACTACAAGGTGCTCTACCCGAACCTCTCCGACAAGGACGGCGGCGCGATCATCGCCCAGCTGTCGCAGATGAACGTGCCGTACAAGATGGCCGATGGCGGCACGATGATCCTCGTGCCGGCGGGCCAGGTCGCCGAACTGCGCCTCAAGCTCGCGACGGCCGGGCTGCCGAAAGGCACCGTCTCGGGCTTCGAGCTGATGGACAGCGCCCGGTTCGGCCAGACCCAGTTCCAGGAGCGGCTGACCTTCCAGCGCGGGCTCGAAGGCGAGTTGACGCGCTCGATCGCCTCGCTCGCGGCGGTCGAGAGCGCCCGCGTCCACCTCGCGCTGCCGAATCAGAACGGGTTCTTTCGCGAACAGCAGAAGCCGAGCGCCTCGGTGCTGCTCTCGCTCCACGCCGGGCGCTCGCTCGACCGGGCGCAGATCGCCGGGATCGTTCATCTGGTCTCGAGCAGCGTGCCCGAGCTCGACCCGAAAAGCGTGAGCGTGCTCGATCAGACCGGCACCCTGCTCACCAGCGGCGACACCAACGGCCAGGCCGCCGGGCTCGACGCGCAGCAGTTGCAGTACGTGAGCCAGATCGAGAGCGGCTACGCCAAGCGCATCATGGATCTGCTCGAGCCGCTCGTCGGCCGCGACAACCTGCGCGCGACCGTCACCGCCGACATCGATTTCGCGCAGAGCGAGGCCACCTCCGAGGAGTTCCGCCCGAACCAGGGCGCCGACGCGGCGGTCGTGATCCGCAGCCAGCAGACGAGCGAGCAGTCGGGCAGCATCGGCGCGCAGCCGAGCGGCATCCCCGGTGCCGCGTCGAACCAGCCGATGGCCGCGGCGAGCGCCCCGCTGAGCGGCGCCTCGCAGCCGTTGCAGGCGGCGCAGACCGGCGGCGGGGGTGCCAACGGCCGGAAGGAGGCGACGACCAATTACGAGATCGACAAGACGGTCCGCGTGACCCGCAACGCGACCGGCAACATCCGGCGCCTGAATGCCGCCGTCGTCGTCAACGACCGCAGCACGACCGACGCGAAGGGCAAGTCCAAGCCGGCGCCGATCCCGCCCGAGGAAATCGAGAAGCTGACCGCGCTGGTCCAGCAGGGCATCGGCTTCAAGAAGGAGCGCGGCGATTCGGTCAAGGTGATCAATGCGCCGTTCAAGATCGAGCCGATCACGGTGGTCGACGTGCCGCTCTGGAAGCAGCCGGAGGTGATCGACATGCTGCGGGCGGCTGCCGTGCCCCTGGGCCTCGGGCTCGTCGCGCTGCTCGTCTTCTTCGGCATGGTCAAGCCGGCGATGAAGGTGGCGCTGGCGCCGGCGCCGGTGCCGGAGCCCGGTGCGAACCTGACCGAAGTCGTCGACGACACGCAGGACCTGGCGCTGCTCGAGGCGCTGCCGGCGCCCAAGCGCGACGGCCAGCTCGAGGCGGCCCGCAAGATGGCGCGCGAGAACCCGGCGGCCGTCGCCGGCATCGTGCGCGGCTGGGTCAGCGGCGAACCCGCGGCGGCGAAGGCATGACGAGCATCCGCGCGGGGACCCGCTCCGATGGATGACCAAGGCATCGAGAACGCCGCGATCCTGCTGATGTCGCTCGGCGAGGAAGAGGCGGCCAACGTGCTCAAGCTGCTGTCGCCGAAAGAGGTGCAGGGGCTCGGCGAAACCATCTCGCGGCTGAAGTCGATCACGCGCGAGCGGGTCGACGGCGTGCTCGAGCTCTTCACCAACGAGTCGGACCAGCAGAGCAGCCTCGTGCCCGACACCGACGAATACGTCAAGAGCGTGCTTCGCAAGGCGCTCGGCGACGACAAGGCGAACCTGCTGATCGACCGCATCATGCAGACCGGCGACACCGCCGGCATCGAGGGCCTGAAGTGGATGGACCCGGCCTCCGTCGGCGAGCTGCTGCGCAACGAACACCCGCAGATCGTCGCGGCCATCCTCGTGCACCTCGAGTTCGATCATGCCGCGGAGGTGCTGAAGACCTTTCCGGAGCGCCAGAGGAACGAGGTGCTGGTGCGCATCGCGACGCTCGACGGCATCCAGCCCTCGGCGTTGAAGGACCTCAACGAGGTGATGAGCCGCATGCTCGCGGGCGGCGACCGCTCGAAGAAGACCTCGCTCGGCGGCGTCAAGACCGCGGCCGAGATGATCAACCTGATGGGCAGCAGCGTCGAGACGGCGGTGCTCGACTACATCCGCGAGGCCGACAACGATCTGGCGCAGAAGATCATGGACAACATGTTCACCTTCGACGATCTGGAGAAGATCGACGACAAGGGCATCCAGGCGCTGCTGAAGGAAGTGCAGTCCGAGTCGCTCGTCATCGCGCTCAAGGGCGCGACGCCGGAGATGCGCGACAAGGTCTTCAAGAACATGTCGTCGCGCGCCGCGGAAACGCTCAAGGAAGACCTCGAATCGCGCGGCCCGGTGCGCGTTTCCGAAGTCGAGGCCGAACAGAAGGAGATGCTCAAGATCGTGCGGCGCCTGGTCGATGAAGGGCAGATCGTGATTGCCTCGGGGGGCGACGATGACTTCCTGTGATGCCGTGCGCCCGGAGGCGTCGCGATGAAGCCGAAGAACGTGCCGTCGCCGAACGAGGGGCGTGACCCCCACACCCGCTTCATCCCGCGCGAGGAACTCAAGGGCTTCGCCGCCTGGCAGCCGGGCGACATCGCCGGCGGGCCGCCGCCGACGTCGCATGTGCAGCGGCGGGCCGAGGAGCCGCCGCCGGTCGACGTCGCCGAGCAGATCGCGATGCAGATGCGGGCGACGCGCCAGAGCGGCTACCAGGACGGCTACCGCGACGGCCTGGCCGCGCTCGACGCCTTCAAGCAGAGCTTCGCCAGCCAGACCTCGACGCAGCTCGGTGCGCTGGTGGCGTCGCTGCAACAGGAATTCGATGCGCTGCAGCAGGAGATGGCGCGCTCGATCGCGGTGGCCGCGACGCGGCTCGCGCGCCAGATCGTCCGCAGCGAGCTCGAGACCCGTCCGGAGCTCGTCGTGCGCGTCGCCGAGGAAGCGCTCGAGGCGCTGCTGCTGAACGCGCGTCACGTCACCTTGCGCGTGCATCCGGACGACCATGCGCTGGTCGCGCAGGGCGCCGCGCAGCAGGCTCTGGCGGACGAAGTGGTGCAC
>CAZZWY010000296.1:0-5700 GCA_964657785.1 uncultured Acetobacteraceae bacterium | reverse complement strand
GGCCGACGGCAGCGGCGTCGAACCGCAGCCGCTCAGCACCAGGCCCGCGAGCCCGGCAAGGGCGCAGCGGCGCCGCGTCAAGGGCACCGCGACTGCGCCGAAAGCTTGCATCGGCCGCATCTTAGCGGCGTGGCCAGACACGACCGGCATAACCAAGCAACCAAACTGTACTTCGGAAATATAAGAACCCCCCGTACAGTCCGGGCTCCTCCGTGAGCTCCCGGGCCGTCCGCAGACGCATGTACCAGTACACCGACTTCGACAAGCAGTTCATCCGCCAGCGCGCGGCGCAGTTCCGCGACCAGCTCGGACGCCACATCGCCGGCAGCCTCGGCGAGGACGAATTCCGGCCGCTGCGGCTGCAGAACGGCTGGTACGTGCAGCGCCACGCGCCGATGCTGCGCGTCGCGGTGCCCTACGGCGAGATCAACGCGGTGCAGTTGCGCGCACTCGCCGGCATCGCCGACGAATACGACCGCGGCTACGGCCACTTCTCGACCCGCCAGAACCTGCAGTTCAACTGGATTCCCCTGGACCGCGCAGCCGACGTCATGGACGCGCTCGCCGCCGTCCACCTGCACGGCATCCAGACCAGCGGCAACTGCATCCGCAACATCACGAGCGATGCGCTGGCCGGCGTCGCGGCGGACGAAGTGGTCGACCCGCGGCCCTACGCCGAATTGCTGCGCCAGTGGAGCACCCTGCACCCGGAATTCGCCTTCCTGCCGCGCAAGTTCAAGATCGCGATCACCGGTGCGCGCGAAGACCGCGCCGCGATCGCCTGGCACGACATCGGGCTGCAACTGCAGAAGACCGATGCGGGCGAGATCGGTTTTCGGGTGCTCGTCGGCGGCGGCATGGGGCGCACGCCGATCATCGGCACACTGATCCGCGAGTTCCTGCCCTGGCAGCAGATCCTCGTCTTTCTCGAGGCGGTCGTGCGTGTCTACAACCGCTTCGGCCGGCGCGACAACCTGTACAAGGCGCGCATCAAGATCCTCGTCAAGGCCGAAGGGCAGAAGTTCATCGACGCGGTGAACGAGGAATTCCGCGAGATCCTCGCCGACGACGTCGGCGGCGGCAAGCACCTGCTGCCGCAGGCCGAATTCGACCGCGTCGCGGCGAGCTTCGCGCTGCCGCCGGGCGTCTCGAGCGAACTCGCGGACGCCGCCGCACCGCTCGACGGCCCGCCCGCCTTCCGGCGCTGGCTCGAGCGCAACGTGCACCCGCACCGCCTCGCCGGCTACCGTGCGGTGACTTTGTCGCTCAAGCGCAGCGGCCAGGCGCCCGGCGACGTCACCGCCGCCCAGATGCAGGCGGCGGCCGCCATCGCCGACCGCTACAGCCAGGGCGAACTGCGCGTCACGCACGACCAGAACCTGCTCTTGCCGTGGGTGCGGCAGAGCGATCTTGCGCTGCTCTGGGAAGACGCCCGCGAGGCCAGCTTCGCGACGCCGAACATCGGCCTACTGACCGACATGATCGCCTGCCCCGGCGGCGACTTCTGCGCCCTGGCCAACGCCCGGTCGATTCCGATCGCCGAAGAGATCACGCAACGCTTCGCCGAGTTCGACGAACTCTTCGACATCGGCGACATCGACCTGCACATCAGCGGCTGCATCAATTCCTGCGGCCACCATCACAGCGGCCACATCGGCATCCTCGGCGTCGACAAGGACGGCAAGGAGTGGTATCAGGTCTCGCTCGGCGGCTCGGACGGCACGGTGCTCAGCGGCGGGCCGGTGCCGGGCAAGGTCATCGGGCCGTCGTTCGCCGCCGACGAGGTCACCGATGCGCTCGAGGCCGTCGTCGACACCTACCGCAGCCGCCGCGCCGCCAACGAGCGCTTCATCGACACCGTGCGGCGCATCGGGCTCGACCCGTTCAAGGCATCGGCCAACGCGGTGCGTCGCAGCACGGCGGCCGCACACGCCGCTTGACGCGCCGATCCAGGAGCCTTCGACATGAAATTCATCGATCTGCGCAAGGACCGCTGGCGTTCGCTCGGCGGCGAGGACGGCCCGCCCGCGTACCTCGATCCGACCCCGTACCTGCTGCTCAGCGCGACCCAATGGAACGCGTTTCGGGCCCAGTGGCCGGCACAGACGCCGGTCGGCGTGCAACTCGCGAACGACTTCGAGGTGCGGGCGCTCGCCGCCGACCTGCCGCGCTTCGCGCTCGTCGTGCTCAACTTCCCGAAATGGACCGACGGGCGGGCCTACAGCCAGGCGCATCTGCTGCGGACGCGTTATCGGTTCACCGGCGAGGTCCGGGCAGTCGGTGAGGTGCTCGTCGACATGCTGCCGCTGCTGGCCCGCACCGGCTTCGATGCGGTCGTGCTGCGTGCCGACCAGTCGCTCGACGCCGCCCATCGCGCCCTCGGCTTCTTCCCCGGCCACTACCAGGGCGACGTGATCGACCCGTCGCCGCTGTTCGCGATGCCGCCGGGCACGGCCGAGGCGCTGGCGCACGGCGCAGCCCGCGAGTTCGTCGACGCGGGGGCATCGATATGAATCAAGCCACGAGCAGTGCGATCGCGCTGTATGCCCGGGCGACGGCGGGTTTCGACGAGCGCGTCGAGGGCGCGCTCGCGCGGCTGCGCCAGGGCGCCTCGGCGCACGCCGGCACCGTCGTGCAGGCCACGAGCCTCGGCGCCGAGGACATGGTGCTCACCGACCTGATCGCCCGCCACGCACTGCCGATCGCCATCGGCACGCTCGAGACCGGCATGCTGCACGCCGAGACCGTTGCGCTGATCGGACGCATCGAGTCGCGTTACGCGCTACCGGCCGAGGTGTACCGGCCGGTCGAGGAGTCGGTGATTCGCTTCGTCGATCGGCATGGCGAGAAGGCGATGTACGACAGCATCGACCTGCGCAAGGGTTGTTGCGCGATCAGGAAGGTCGAGCCGCTCTCGCGCCTGCTCGACGGCCGCAGCGCCTGGGTCACCGGCATGCGCCGCGAGCAGTCGGCGAACCGCGGCGGCGTCGAGTTCAGCGAGATCGACGACAAGGGCCGCACCAAGCTGAACCCGCTCGCCGACTGGACCTGGGCCGACGTCTGGCACTACATCGCCGCCCACGACGTGCCCTACAACCCGCTGCACGATGCGTTCATGCCGAGCATCGGCTGCGCGCCCTGCACCCGCGCGATCGCCGTCGGCGAGGACTTCCGCGCCGGCCGCTGGTGGTGGGAGGACGAGGGCGCGAAGGAATGCGGCCTGCACGTCCACGAAGAGTTGCCGCCGATGGCCCCCTCGAGTTCCCTCGGAGTTTCCGCATGAACGCCCCGCTGCGCGTCGACGAACTGCTGCCCGGCCTCGACCAGAGTCACCTCGACTGGCTCGAAGAGGAAGCGATCTTCATCCTGCGGGAGACCGTCGCCGCCTTCGAGCGCCCGGCCCTGCTGTTCTCGGGCGGCAAGGATTCTTGCGTCGTGCTGCGGCTCGCCGAAAAGGCGTTCAAGACCCGGGGCGCGGACGGCGAGTACAAGGGCCGCCTGCCGTTTCCGCTGCTCCACGTCGACACCGGCCACAACTTCCCGGAGGTGATCGAGTTCCGGGACCGGAGAGTCGCCGAGATGGGCGAACGCCTCGTCGTCGGCCACCTCGACGATTCGATCAAGCGCGGCACCGTGCGCTTGGCGCATCCGCTCGAATCGCGCAACGGCCACCAGACGGTGGCCCTCCTCGAAGCGATCGAGGAACACCGCTTCGACGTGCTGATGGGCGGGGCCCGCCGCGACGAGGAAAAGGCGCGTGCCAAGGAGCGCATCTTCTCGCACCGCGACAGCTTCGGCCAATGGCAGCCGAAGGAGCAGCGCCCGGAACTCTGGACGCTCTTCAACACCCGCATCCGCCCCGGCGAGCACATGCGGGCGTTCCCGATCAGCAACTGGACCGAGCTCGACGTCTGGCTCTACATCGCCCGCGAGAACATTCCGCTGCCCGGCCTCTACTTCGCCCATCCCCGCCAGGTCATTCGCCGCAAGGGCCTGCTCGTGCCGCTGACCGAGGTCACGCCGCCCGAAGCCGGCGAGACGGTCGAGACGGCCGAGGTGCGCTTTCGCACCGTCGGCGACATGACCTGCACCTGCCCGGTCGAGAGCCCGGCCGCGAACGCCGCCGAGATCGTCGCCGAGACGCTGCGGGTGACGGTCAGCGAACGCGGCGCGACGCGCATGGACGACCGCAGCTCCGACGCCTCGATGGAGCGGCGGAAGAAGGAAGGCTACTTCTGATGAGCACCGTTCTCGACACTGCGCCGGTCGCCGCTGCGTCGCTGCAGGACCACCGCGCGCTGCGCTTCCTCACCGCTGGCTCGGTCGACGACGGCAAGAGCACCTTGATCGGCCGGCTGCTGTTCGATTCGCGCGCCATCCTCGCCGACCAGCTCGACACGCTCGAGAAGCGGGCCGCCGGCGCCCCGATCGACTTGTCCCTGCTCACCGACGGCCTGGAAGCCGAGCGCGAGCAAGGCATCACGATCGACGTCGCCTACCGCTACTTCGCGACCCGCCACCGCAAGTTCATCATCGCCGACGCACCGGGCCACGAGCAGTACACGCGCAACATGGTGACCGCCGCCGCCGGCAGCGACGCCGCGGTGGTGCTGGTCGACATCACGAAGCTCGACACCGCGACGGGCGCACCGGTCGTGCTGCTGCCGCAGACGCGCCGCCACGCGCTCCTCGCCCGACTCCTGCGCGTGCCGAGCATCGTCTTCGCCGTCAACAAGCTCGACGCCGCGGCCGACCCGGGGCAGGCCTTCGCGGCCGTGCACGACGCGCTCGTCGACTTCGCCGCCGACGCGGGCATCGAGGTCGCCGGCATCGTGCCGGTCTCGGCGCTGCGCGGCGACAACGTCACCCAGCCGCCCCGCACCGCGAACGCGGCGCTTCCGAGCTGGGCCGACTGGTACGACGGCCCGTCGCTGTTGCAGGTCCTCGAGGGTCTGCCCGCGGCGCAGGAGCGCACCGCAGGCGACCTGCTGATCCCGGTGCAATACGTCGCCCGCGACCTCGACGGCACCGGCGACCAGCCGCGCACGCTCTGGGGCCGCGTCGCCCACGGCAGCGTCCGCGCCGGCGACGCGGTCGAGATCTTCCCGAGCCGCGAGACCGCGGTCGTGCGCGAGGTCCGGCTCGCCGGCGACACGGTCGACACCGTGCTGGCAGGCCAGTCGGCCGGCCTGGTGCTCGACCGCCAGCTCGACGTCTCGCGCGGCGACTGGATCGCTACGCCCGGCACGCTGCACGCGACGAACCGCTTCGCCGCGACGCTCGCCTGGCTCGACACCGAGCCCGCCGTCGTCGGCCGCAAGTACACGGTGCGCCACGGCAACCGCTGGGTCCAGGCGCGCATCACGGCGATCGAGAGCCGCCTCGACATCCACACCTTGCAGTCGGAGGCCGCCGACCGGCTCGCGGTCAACGAGATCGGCACCGTGATCGTCGAGACGCAGCAGCCGCTGCCGATCGAAGACTACGCCGCCAACCGCGTCGGCGGCGCCTTGATCGTCGTCGACCCGACGAGCAACCGCACGAGCGGCGCGCTGCTGGTGCGGGCCGCGGCCTGAACCGGGTCGCCAGGAGCATGGGCCGGGTCGTCTTCATCGGCGCGGGCCCCGGCGCCGCCGACCTCATCACGCTGCGCGGTGCCGAGCGGCTGCGCACGGCCGACGTCGTGCTCTTCGACGCCCT
>CAZZWY010000295.1:0-5713 GCA_964657785.1 uncultured Acetobacteraceae bacterium | reverse complement strand
TCAACGTCAGCGCCCGGGCGGGCCTCGCGATGGTGGCGGGCCAGGATGCGGTGTTCGCGAGCGAGGAGAACGTGCAGCTCGCCAGCGGGACTGACACCGACATCGCGGCCGGTGGCGCGCTGCGGCTGCACACGGGGCAGGCGATCGGCATCCTCGGCGGGGCGATCAAGGCGGGCGAAAAAGCCATCGGCAAGGGACTAACCATGATCGCCGGCAGCGGCGACATCGACGTCCAGGCGCAAGCCGGCACACTGCAGGTCGCGGCGCTCGACGAACTGAAGATCCAAAGCCAGAGTGCGAACGTCGACTGGGCGGCGGCCAAGAAGATCACGCTCACGACATCCGGTGGGGCGAGCATCGTGATCGAGGGTGGGAACATTACGTTCGAATGCCCGGGTACGTTGACGGTGCATGCGGGGAGGAAGAGCTTCGTGGGGCCGGAGCGGATCGACCCTCGACTTCCGACGCTGCCGCAGCAGGTATGCGTGCCATGCCTGCTCGCTGCCGCCCGCAACGCGGCGCCTTTCGCGCCGAAAGGTTGACGGCCATGACCTCGTTTCATGCGTCCTGGTCCTCACTCGGTGCGCCCGCGCTGCGGCCTCTGGCGCAAGCGGAGCGACAATATGCTTTGATCGACGGGGCACAGGTCGACCGCCTCGGTCAGCTGCTTTCCACGCTGTGCGGCGGGGTGCGGCATCGTTCGGTGTTCTTAAGCCCATTGGCGCCTGACCTGGCGAATGCCACGCCGCACCTGGTGGAAATGGAAGGTCAAGACGCATATCGCGCACTGCTGACACCCACATTCGTGGGCGCAGTGCCGTTCTACGGCGCACTGAGCTGGCTGATCTCGCCCCTGGCCATCGACGAGCTGGCGGCCCGTTTGCGGCACCGGCTTGATGTCGTGCTGCCCGACCGGTTCGATTGCGTCAATCGATTTTTCGATGCGCGCATCGCGCCCGCGCTAAGCGAGTGCCTGACCACGCCGCAGCGGGCGGATTTCTTCTCGGTCAGCACGCAGTGGTGGGTCGTCTCGCACCAACACCGGTGGCAGTCTCTTCCATGCCGCTTTTCCTTGCCTGACCCATACACCGCGCCGCTGTTACTCGACGATGCGCAACAGGCTCACATGATCGATGTATGCTATCCGTACAGCGTGATCGAGCATTTTCGGCAGACCGATGAAGAGTTGCTCGACCAGATTCCAGAGGCTGAGCAATACGGCCTGTTTAGACAAGCACTCAGCATCGCGGCGAGCTATGGCATCGACGGCGGCCCCTCCGCCATCCTCTTTTGCACCCTGGCCATCACGCGTGGCCCGACGTTCCATATGGAGCCTGAATGGCATGCGGCACTCGAACAAATCAAGCGCCGTGAGATCACCTTGCAGCAAGCAGTGAAGGCGCGTCATGATTGACCGAATGAAGAGAAGCTTTCTTGCGCTGATGGGAATCTTTGCTGTCACCGGGTGTGGGGCGGCGGAGCCGACGAATCGGTCGGTGAGCACGGTCGTCATCAACTACACCGGTCGGTACATCGGCGACGTGGTCGTGAACGGGGTCTGGGTGGGGGCCGCCGATGCCTACAGCGGCGAAGGCAACCGGGTGGAAGGGTTGCTGGCGCCATCGGATTCGAGTCGCGCAGCGCTTCTCCAAGTGAAGTGGGTACTTGCGGACGATTACGACATCGCCAAAAACAAGTACACAAGGCGCCCCGATGAATTGCATGAAGCTGCAGTCCAAATCACTCGTCCATTCCCCGCTAATCCGAGTTACTTGGTCCTTCATTTCCTTTCTGATGGGAGAGTCGAGGCAGAACTCGAAGCTGACCGTCCAAAACGCCGATTTGCGCCACCACCTGGCTATTACCGCTGACTGAATTTATGGTTGCAAAAGATCCAACTTACATTGCCAACCAGGCCGACCCTACGCCTGGCCTGAGCGATCCGGTTGCCGGCGGACAAGCTGCGGAGACGGCGAGAATTGTTCCGGGGCAACGAAAGTTAACTAACAAAGAGCGTGAACAACGGCAACTGGCGCTAGGCGCGACTGTGCCGACCAAAGAGGATGCGACGTGCCGATGTACAAAGGTGCTTCACTTTGGCGTGTTCTTTGACGGCACTGGCAACAACCGAGACGTGGAGATGGCGCTCCCGTCAGAGCAACGCGCTCTGTCCAACATCGCCAAATTGTGGTTTGCGCACAAAGCCACAGACAATGTGGTGCGGCAATACATCCCCGGCGCCGGAACACCATACGCTGCCGTTGGTGACAGTGGCGGCATGCTCGGCTCGGCCATCGGAAAGGGGTGCGACGCGCGAATCAAGAAGGCGATTGAACTCCTCGACGAAGAGATTGCCAAGGTGCCCGCTCAACAAAAAATTCTGCTGATCAATGTCACCGTATTTGGGTTCTCCCGTGGTGCAGCGCAGGCGCGGGCCTTTGTCCGAGATCTGGCAGCAAAGTGCATTGCGCAGGACGGCGCCTACCGCTACCGAGATAAGCCGCTGCGCATCGCCTTTGCCGGGTTGTTCGACACCGTTTGTTCAGCTTACGGCGACCTGGCAGCGGGCACCGTGACACAAAACGGTGGACACAACGGTTGGGCGGCAGGCATGGAATTGCCGCCCATGGTCGAGCAGACTGTGCACATGAATGCGGCGCACGAGTTGCGCCGCCGCTTTCCATTGGACTCGACCCGCATTGGAGCCGGCTATCCAGACAACACGCGGGAATTCTGGTACCCCGGTGTCCACTCCGATGTGGGCGGAGGCTACGCGCCGCAATACCAGGGCAGAAAGAACACGATCTCGCGTTTTGCACTGAATCACATGTTCGATCTGGCGTTTACGGGCGGTGTGTTGTTCGAAAAGGTGGCCGACCTGCCTGGTCGCGTCCAAGACGAATTCAACAAAGACGATCCCGCGCTGCGCGCCGCATTCAACGCCTACATCGACGCGGTGCCCATGAAGACGGGCCCGATGGAGGAAGTGCAGGCGGCCCACATGGGGCTGTTCCACCGCTGGCTGAAGAAGCGCGTCAACACCAAGGCCGATCTGCCGTCGACGCAGCGCTTGAGGTCCGTCCGAGATGCGGCCAGGGCGCGACAGAAAGAAGCGCTCGATCAGCGGATGGCATTAGTCAGGGCGAACGGCGGGATCGATCAGTACCCGACGTTCTCACCCGAAGCGCAGAAACAGTACGACAACCTTCTGAAACGCGAAAGGCAAGGTAACGCGGATGCTTCCGAAGCCGGCAGCGAATTGGCCGGACTTAGCAACGAGAACGCCAAATACATTTGGGACGTACAGGACATCCAGGGAAGGGCAGCCTACGGTGGCAAGCTCACGCTGCGCGAACGAACGATCAAGGCCGCGTGGGATGACGATGGAGAATTGCCCCCAGCTGTCGAAGAGTTCTTTGACACCTTCGCGCACGACTCGGTCGCGCACTTCAGTTATGACACCAGTCGGCTCAGCGACTGGCGCACGATTTTCTTCGGTGCCGTCAAGTACAAGCCGAGCTGATCATTCACAGCGACTTGGTTCAACGTCGACTCAAGCACGGCGAAGTCCATCGAGGTCAAATTCGAGCCCGGAGCAATGACGCCTCCGGCCTTTGAGCGCCTCGATCTGTTGTCACAAAATGATGGATCGACCCATGCCCTTGTGGTTCGGTCGCCGGATGGGCCGATGAACGTTGGGGGACGTTTCGTCCGACGGTGACGCGGGTATCGCGGTGCGGAACGATGGTGTGAACGAAGTCGGCGGAAGGGACGCCGCTGAACGCCGGAACTGATCCACCGCCGCGCGCCTTGGAAAACGACCGAGGCCCTGGAGCTCGCCACGCTGCAATGGGTGTCGTGGTTCAACCATCACCGCCTCCTCGAGCCCCTTGGCTACATCCCGCCTGTGGGGCAGAGGCCAACGACTATCGCCAACTTACCGGGTCAGCCACGTCGATCTGACTCAAACCAACGAGCCTCCATGATCTTCAGGGCGTCAGGGCGGTTCACACCCTCTCACGGCGCTACCGCATCAATCGTGATCGCCAGTCCCGAGTCGCCGGCCACCGCGTCGACCTGACCGGTGAGATCGCCGGAGCGAGGCATGGCGTCGCCCGATCGCGAGACGCGCGCGCCGACAGTCACCTTCCCCGCTTTCGATATCTTCCACTCCGGCGACATCGCGAGGCTGTCGTCGAGGGTGAAATCAATCGGCAGGTCGGCGGCGGTTCGCCGCAGGATGGCGAGTGGCATCGGCGGGCCGTTCACCGCGCGGGCGAAGATGAAGACGGTGTCGCCCGGCGCGACGCGGGCGGCGAGGGCGGGGGCGATGCGCACTTGGCCGCGGATCGATGTCCCCGACACCAGCACCGGTGTCGCGCCGCCGATCGATGCCGTTGCACCGGTTGACGCGGCGCCCGCGTCGACGAGGTTCTGGTCAAGCCCCGCCGCGAAGTCGCTGCCGGCCGGTGCTAGCGCGCGGGCTCGACGCCAGAAGTCGACCGCGACGGTGGTGTCATGTCGCTCGAAGGCGGCATTGCCGGCGAGTGCCAGCGCCTTCAGGTTGTCAGGGTCGAGTTCGAGGGCGTGCGTGAGGAGTTGGGTGATGCGCTCGGAGGCCGTCGAAGGACGCTCGGTGGACATAGTGCCGCGGGCGTCGCGCGCCTGCGCCATCGCGAGGACGTCGGCGAGGTCGGCGAGCAACGAGGCGTCGTTCGGTGCGAGTTCGACGGCGTGCTCGAGGGCCTTGCCGGCGTCGTCGAAGCGCTGCAGCGCGGCATAGCTGCGGCCGAGCATCACCCAGCCGGGCAGGTCTTCGGCGCGGCCGGCGGGCTGCTGCTGCATCCGCTGAGCGAGGGTGTCGACCATCGCCTGCACCTCTTCCGGCGACACGTCCGGGCCCGCGGCGGCGACGATCGGCGCCACGGACAGTGCGGCCAGGTTGCCGAGTGCGAAATAGCCCGCAAAGGCCGCGACCGGCAGCGCGAGTGCCAGGCCGATCAGCGTGCCGCTGGGCCGCGAGGTGGCGGAGCCGGCGGCCTCAATGGCGACGGTAGAGGTAACGGCGCTGGGCGCTTCGGCCAGCAGCCGCCGCTGCAGTTCGACCTGCACCTCGGCATGGCGAGCCGCGTCGATCGCGCCCGCGGCGAACTCGGCATCGGTCGCGCGGAGCTGCTCGTCCAGCAGCGCCACGGCGGTGCCCGCGCCGGGCCTTGCCTCGCTGCGCCCCTGCGAGCGCCACAGCAGCGTCCAGGCCAGTGCAATGAGCACGAGGGCGGCGGTCCAGAAGAGCGGCGTCGAGAAGGTTGTCGTCATGGCGTCTCCACCGCGCCCGCACGCAATGCGTTCACCTGCTGAAGTTCGGCGGCGGTCAGCGCGGCGGGGTTCGCCTGCCGGCGCCGCCCGCGAACCTGGGCGACGAGCGCGCCGAGTGCGATCGCGAGCAGCACGAACGGCCCGACCCACAGCAACGCCGTCGTCGCCGAGAACGCCGGCCGATAGCGCACGAATTCGCCGTAGCGGGCGACCATGAAGTCGTCGATCGCGGCGGGCGATTCGCCGCGTTGCAGGCGCTGGCGGATCTGCTGGCGGAGGTCGACGGCGAGATCGGCCTGCGAGTCGGCGAGCGTTTCGTTCTGGCAGACGAGGCAGCGCAGTTCCCCGGCCACCTGCATCACCCGGGCTTCGAGGGCGGGGTCGGCCGCGAGTGGCG
>CAZZWY010000294.1:5088-5724 GCA_964657785.1 uncultured Acetobacteraceae bacterium | reverse complement strand
TTCGGCGGCGCGCGCGGCCGCACCGACGTGCCGAAGATCGTCGACTGGTACATGGAGAAGAAGATCAACATCGACGACCTCATCACCCATCGCCTCAAGCTGGCGGACATCAACGAGGGCTTCGACCTGATGAAGCGTGGCGAATCGATCCGCTCGGTCGTGCTGTTCTGATTCGCGCTTGATCCGGGCTTGCAGGGGGCAGACGGCGTGTCGATCGAGACCTTGAGCGAGCAGGCCTGTTTCGACGGTGTGCAGGGCTTCTACCGTCACGATTCGGTGGAGACGGGCACGTCCATGCGGTTCGGTGTGTTCGTGCCGCCGCGGATCCGCGACAGGCCGGTGCCGGTGCTGATCTTCCTTGCCGGTCTGACCTGCACCGAAGAGACGTTCGCGATCAAGGCGGGTGCGCAGCGCCTTGCCGCCGAACATGGACTGATGCTGGTGACCCCCGACACCAGCCCCCGCGGCACCGGCATCGACGGCGCGGACGCCGCCTGGGATTTCGGCCACGGTGCCGGCTTCTACCTCGACGCGACGGCGGCCCCCTGGCGCAAACACTGGCGCATGGGCAGCTACGTGACGCGCGAGCTGCGCCGGCTGGTTGCCGACGATGCCGATCGAGAAGCCGTCGAGGCG
>CAZZWY010000294.1:3621-5078 GCA_964657785.1 uncultured Acetobacteraceae bacterium | reverse complement strand
CTTTGCCGGTCGCGAAGATCGAGTCGGCATCTTCGGCCACTCGATGGGCGGCCATGGTGCGTTGACGCTCGCCCTCACCCATCCGGAGTTCTATCAAAGCGTCTCGGCATTCGCGCCGATCAGCGCGCCCATGCAGTGCCCGTGGGGCGTCAAGGCCTTCTCCGGCTATCTCGGCGAAGACCGCGCCGCCTGGGCGCGCCACGACGCCACGGCGCTCGTCACCGCCGGCGAGCGCGTGCCGCCGATCCTGATCGACCAGGGCTTGGCCGATTCGTTTCTCGTCGAGCAGCTGAAACCGGAGCTTTTCGAGGCCGCCTGCCGCGACGCCGGCCAGCCGCTCACGCTGCGGCGCCATGCCGGCTACGAACACGGCTACTACTTCGTCAGCACGTTCATGGCCGACCACCTCGCGCATCATGCGCGCTGCCTGGCATGAGCGACGAGCCCCCGCCCTCGGCGGGCCGAAGTCCGCTCGCCCAAGCGACGGAAGCAGCCGGAGGCGGCCGGCTGCCGTCCAGGGACCCGCTGCACGGCATCACGCTCGAAGCGATGCTCGACGCGCTCGTCGCCCACTTCGGCTGGGCCGGTCTGGCCGAACGCCTGCCGATCAACAGCTTCCGCAGTGATCCGAGCATTCCCTCGAGCCTGAAATTCCTGCGCCGCACGCCCTGGGCCCGGGCGAAGGTCGAGAGCCTGTACCTGTTCATGCGACGTGAACGAGCGAGAGCCGCACGCGGCGGCGGTCGGCTCGAGGGCAGCGGCGGGTGAACGGCGCCGACCCCCGCACCGCGCCCTTCGGCAGCTGGCCCTCGCCGATCACCGCCGACCTGATCGCCGGCTCGACGATTCGCCTCGGCCAGATCGCCCTCCAGGCCGGCGACATCTTCTGGAGCGAAGGCCGACCGGCGGAACAGGGCCGCAACGTCGTCGTCCGGCGCACGGCCGACGGCACGCTCCACGACGTGAATCCGTCGCCCTTCGACGCCCGCACCCGCGTCAACGAATACGGCGGTGGCGCCTTCGTGCTGTGCGATGGCGGCATGGTCTTCTGCCACTTTCCGGACCAGCAGCTCTACCGTGTCGATGCCGCCGGCTCGGTCGCCCGGCTCACGGCCGAGCCGTCCAGGCGCTTCGCCGATGCGTGCGTCGACGCGGGCCGCGACCGGCTCGTCGCCGTGTGCGAGGACCATGGCCAACCCGGCGCCGAGGCGGTGACCAGGCTCGTCGCGGTCTCGCTCACGACCGGCGCGGTCAGCGTCCTCGAGCAGGGCCACGACTTCTACGCCGCGCCGCGCCTCAGCCCCGACGGCCGCCACCTGGCCTGGCTTGCCTGGAATCACCCGAACATGCCGTGGGACGGCGGCATGCTCTGGCTGGCCGAGATCGATGACGACGGCACGATGGCGGCGCCGCGGATCATTGCCGGGCCGCCGATGTCGATGTTCTCGACGCAGGTC
>CAZZWY010000294.1:0-3611 GCA_964657785.1 uncultured Acetobacteraceae bacterium | reverse complement strand
AATTTCGTCTCCGCGGATCGTCGCCGGCGGACTGGCCGAATCGATATTCCAGCCGGCCTGGTCGCCGCGCGGCGAACTCCATTTCGTCTCCGACCGCAGCGGCTGGTGGAACCTCTACCGCGTCCGCGGAGACCGCGTCGAGGCGCTCCAGCCGATGGCCGCGGAGTTCGGCGAACCGCAGTGGGCGTTCGGGATGTCCACGTATGGCTTCGATGCCGGCGGCCGGATCGTCTGTGTCGTGCGGCAGCATGGTCGCGCGCGGTTGGCCCGGCTCGATCCCGAAACGCGCCGCATGGACATGCTCGCGACGCCGTTCTGCAGCATTGGTGGCCTGAAGGTCGGCGCGGACTTCGCCGTCTTCGTCGGCGCGACGCCGACCGAGCCGAGTGCCGTGGTGAAGTTGGATCTCGCCACAGGCGCCCACCAGGTGCTGCGTCGATCGAGCGCCAGCGGCGTCGATCCCCGCTTCGTCTCGACCGCCGAGGCGATCGATTTTCCGACCGAAGGCGGCCTCGAGGCGCATGCGTTCTTCTACCCGCCGCGGCACCCGGACGTCGTCGGCCCGGCCGGCACCAAGCCGCCGCTGATCGTCATCGGGCACGGCGGCCCAACCGGTTCGGCGGACCCGGGCTTCGCATGGGCGCTCCAGTTCTGGACCAGCCGCGGCTTCGGCGTCGTCGACGTCAACTACGGCGGCAGCGCGGGCTACGGGCGGGCCTACCGCGACCGGCTGCGCGGCGCCTGGGGTGTCGTCGACGTCGACGATTCGGTCAATGCGGCGCGCTACCTGATCGCCCGCGGCGACGCCGACCCGGACCGCGTCATCATCCGCGGCGCGAGCGCCGGCGGCTACACCGCCCTCTGCGCCCTCACCTTCCGCCGCTTCTTCAAGGCCGGGGCGAGCCACTACGGCATCGGCGACCTCGAGGCGCTCGTTCGCGACACCCACAAGTTCGAATCGCGGTACGTCGATGGCCTGATCGGGCCGTACCCCGAGGCGCGCTCGGTCTACCTCGAACGCTCGCCGATCCATCACGTCGAGCGGCTCGCGAGCCCGATGATCCTGTTCCAGGGGGCGGAGGACAAAGCCGTGCCGCCCGCCCAGGCGCAGGCGATGTTCGCGGCGGTCGATGCCAAGGGTCTGCCGGTCGCCTTGCTGATGTTCGAGGGCGAACAGCACGGGTTTCGGCGTGCGGCGACGATCAAGCGGGTGCTCGAAGCGGAGCTCCACTTCTACGGACGCATCTTCGGCTTCGTGCCCGCGGACGCCGCCGAGCCGGTCGACATCCGCAATCTCGCAAGTTAGTCCGCCGAAACGGGGTGCCGCCGCCCGCCGACGTTACGTGAAGCGCCCTTCGCGCAGCCATTTCGTCGCGACCCATTTTTCGCCTTCGATGACGGGGGCGCCGCCGTGCAGCGTGCGGGTCGACGGGTGCGCCCGGTCATAGCTGAAGAAGACCGCGTTGCCCTTGATCGGCGCGACTTCCAGGTTCACGTCGGGAAAGGTCGTCGCGCCGCCCTTGGGTGGCGAATTCAGATAGCACACCAGCGAGGCCACGCGCTGCCCGCCGCGCTGCAGGATCGCCGGCGTGCCGGAGTGCGCCGGGTCGAAGTAGTCGTAGTGCGGCTTGTACTCCGCCCCCGGCCCATAGCGCAGGACCTGCAAGCCCTCGCCGTTCTCCTCGGGCCAGCCCGTGAGCGCGGCGATGCGCGCCTCCAAACGGGCACAGACCGCGTGCTCGCCGCGTTCGAAGAACATGCCCTGGCTGGTGCGCGCGGCGTTGACCTCGCTCGAACCGGTGTCGACCTGGACCGTCTCGGAACGCGCGAGGCGAAGCCGCGCCAGCGCGATGATCTCGTCGCACTCCGCATCGGACAGCAGGTTCGCGAACACGACGACCCGGGGCTTTTGCAAGGCGGCGACCACGGTCACCTCCCGGTCGAGGGCCTGGACGGTCGGCCGCGTGCCCTCGGGCAGCGGTTCGGGCACCGGCACCGGTGGCGGCAGCAGGGCGGCGCGGGCGCTTTCGGCCAGGTGCTCGCGCAACGTGTCCTCCAGCGCCTTGATCGCGACATCCTCGTCCCAGCCGCTGGCGAGCATCGAATTCAGAACGGTTTCCGGCGGCTGCCCGGCGGTCGCCTGCTCGATGATCCATCGGCGCAGTTCGGGCGTCACGGGTTGAGCGGACATGGGTGGCATTCCGTGGCGTCGATCAGCTCGTCAGCTTGCGACGGAAGACGAGACGTTCCGGACTCGACGCCGCCGGCGCATAGGCGTAGCCCTCGGACTTGAACGTCTTCAGACCCGCGGGCGTGCGAACGCGCCGCTTGATCGCATGCCGCGCCATCAGGCCGCGGGCTCGCTTGGCGTAGAAGCTGATGATCTTGAATTGCCCGCCCTTGAAGTCCTCGAAGACGCAATCGATCACCGGCGAGCGCAGACAGCGGCGGTTCACCGCCTTGAAGTACTCCTGCGACGCGAGATTGACCACGGGCTCGGACACCGCGTCGCCGGCTGTGCGGCTGTTCAGCTCTTCTGAAATGGCGTCGCCCCAGAAGTCGTACAGATCCTTGCCGGCAGGATTCTCGAGCGCGATTCCCATCTCGAGACGATACGGTTGCAGCAGGTCGAGCGGGCGGAGCGCGCCGTAGAGGCCGCTCAGGATCACGAGGTGCTCCTGCGCCCAGGCGAGGTCGGCCCGGGAGAGGGTCTTCGCCTCCAGACCCTCGTAGACGTCGCCATTGAACGCGAGCGCCGCCGGTTTGCTGTTGGCGGGCGTGAAGTCGGGCGACCAGTCACGATAGCGGCCCACATTCAGGTTCGCGAGCGACGTCGAAATGTTCATCAACGCGCCGACGTCCTCGGCGGTCTTCTTCCGCATCAACCGGATCAGCTCGGCCGACCGTTCGCGGAACTTCGGCAAGGTCGCGGAGCGCGTGATCGCATCGGCGACCGGCGTGTCGTAGTCGAGCGACTTGGCCGGAGAGATCAGGAACAGCATCGACCGATTATCGCCGGCCATCGGCGCAGCAGATGCCGGCCGCGAGCGTCAGACCTTGAGCCCCGGGCTGAATCGGATCGCGCGATCGACCGTCGTCTGAACGGTGTCGACCGTCGCGGGTTGCACGGTCGGCGACGCCGCGCCGGTGGCTTCTGTCGTGGCGCTGGCGGTCGTCGCGTCGAACGGCTGGCAGACGGCCAGGCCTAGCGAGCCGACCGCAACGACCAGGCAGGCAGCATCTCGGAATGTTCGCACGACGTACTCCTTGGGGTGCCGGCCGACTGTACCGAGGGCGCTGACACCGGCGGTGCGGTCACTGCCGCCATTCGCCGTCGGGGGTTTCCTACATTCGACACGTCGGGGAGCGTCGCCGGGCGCACGCGCTTTCAGTGAAAGTCCCGACTTCGCGCCACCAGCCCCTGCAGCATCGCCGAATGGTCGAGTACCTTCATGGCGACCAGGTGCATGACCGCGGTGTCGCCCTCGCCCTGGCGCTGCCAGCGCCCGAACACCGTCAGCAGGCGGGCGGCGAGCAGCGGCGCGCGCTGGGCATCGACCACGGCCGGCCAGACGATCACGTTGACCGCGCCGCTCTCGTCCTCGAGCGTG
>CAZZWY010000293.1:2472-5724 GCA_964657785.1 uncultured Acetobacteraceae bacterium | reverse complement strand
GACCGAATCCATCGGTTTTATCAAGTTCCGCACCGCATGAAACACCACACTAGCCCGCAGTCGCGTTCAGCGGGCGGCGCGTGCCTTTCGCCGCGTCGTCGCGACGAGTGCGAGGCCGAGGGCCATCAGGGCGTAGGTCGACGGCTCGGGCACCGCGGCCGTGAGCGAGACGGCGTCGAGCGAACCGCCCCAGCTGTCGCTCGTGCCGCCGGCGGCGAACAGCAGGGTGTCGCTGCCGGTGCCGATGACCGAGAAGCTGTAGCCCTGCCACTGATTGCCGGCCTGCGAGGTGCCGTCGAGCGCAAGGTGCGCAAGCGGGCTGCCGTTCCAGAACACGTCGATCGGTGTGCTCGAGATCGGCACGGCCTCGCGGGCCGAGTACTGGAGGTCGAGCGTGTAGCGCTGGCCGGCCCGGGTCGTGACGAGTTGCGACATCGCGCTGTTGTCGTCCGAGTCGAGCTCGACGAAATTGTGGCCTTCGAAGGCGCTGCCGACGATGTCGTTGCGGACTTCGATGCCCGCACCGCTGACCGCTTGCCAGCCGGGGATCGCGCTGTAGACGCTCCAGCTGCCGTAGGCCTGGCTCTGGGCTTCGAAGCCGCCGTTCTCGATCAGATTGGTGGTGGCACGAGCCGCTCCGAAGGCGGCCAGCAGGGCGGTGGCGACAACGACTTTTTTCATCATGTTTGCAAGACCTCGGTCCAACGGGGGGAACTGCGAAGAACGGCTCACAGCGAGTAATAGAGTGTTTCACCGGGTCTGCCGCCGCATGGGCCCGCAGTCGCGGGGTGGTTGGGCCGGCCGGTGTGGCGCGCGTCACGCCGTGGAGGGAATCGCGGGAGTCGACCCGTCGGCAGGTCGCAAGCGCCTGCCCGCGTTCACCGCAAGCCGCGGTCGCGCGTAAAGTTGCGTCACTCGCCCTCGACCTGCCCCCGGAGCTCACCGCATGACCGATCCTTCCTTCGACCTGTTCGTGATCGGCGCCGGCAGTGGCGGCGTGCGCGCGTCGCGGATGGCGGCGCAGCAGGGCGCCCGCGTCGCCGTGGTCGATTGCGCGCCGCTCGGCGGCACCTGCGTCAACGTCGGCTGCATTCCGAAGAAGCTCTACAGCTTCGCGTCGCACTACGCCGAGGCGTTTGAGGAATCGCACGGATTCGGCTGGACGACGGCCGCGCCGCCAGCGTTCGACTGGGCCACGCTGAAGGCGAATCGCGCCGCCGAGATCACCCGGCTGAACGGCGTGTACCTCGATCTCCTGACCGGGGCGGGCGTCGAGGTGCTGCACGGCCGCGCCCGGCTGGTCGGTGCGAACGAGGTCGAGGTCGACGGCCGGGTCCACCGAGCCCGCCATGTGCTCGTCGCGACCGGCGGACACCCGACCGTGCCGGCGATCCCGGGCCGGGAATTCGTCGTCACGTCCAACGAGATCTTCGACCTGCCCGCGTTCCCCGGCCGCCTGGTGGTGGTCGGCGGGGGCTACATCGCCTGCGAGTTCGCCTCGATCTTCCAGGGGCTGGGCTCGGCGGTGACGCAGCTCTACCGCGGCGAGCAGATCCTGCGCGGTTTCGACGACGACGTGCGGAACTTCGTGGCCGGCGAGATGCGGAAGAAGCACGTCGACCTGCGCACCGGAACCGACGTCGAACGCATCGAGCGCGGCCCGGGCGGGCTGACCGTCTTCCTGCGCGGCGGCACGCAGCTGGCCGCCGACACCGTCCTCTACGCGACCGGGCGCCACCCGAACACCGCCGGCCTGGGCCTGGCCGAGCAAGGTGTCGCGCTCCGGCCGAACGGCGCCATCGCGGTCGACGATCACTACACGACCAACGTGCCGAGCATCCATGCCCTCGGCGACGTGATCGACCGGGTTCAGCTCACGCCTGTCGCGCTCGCCGAGGCGATGGCGCTCGTCGACCATCTGTTCGGCGAGGACCGCCGCAAGGTCGACTACGAGCTCATCCCGACCGCCGTCTTCACGCACCCGAACGTCGGCACCGTGGGCCTGAGCGAACGGCTGGCGCGCGAGCGCTTCGGCGCCGTGCGCACCTACCGCAGCGAATTCCGCGCGCTGCGGCACACGCTTTCCGGCAGCGGCGAGCGCACGTTGATGAAACTGATCGTCGACGACGCGAGCGACCGCGTCGTCGGCCTGCACATCGTCGGCAGTGACGCCGGCGAGATCGTGCAGGGATTCAGCGTCGCGATGCGCGCCGGCGCGACCAAGGCGGTGTTCGATTCGACGATCGGCATCCACCCGACCATGGCCGAGGAATTCGTGACCATGCGCCAGGCGGTGGCATGATTTGCCGCTCCCGATTTCCCTTTTCCCGCCTGCTTCGCCGCCTCCTTCCGACCATGCGAACGCCCCTCCCGATCGCCCTCTGCCTCGTCGCCGGCGCGCTCCTGGGCGAGACCGCCCGGGCCGCCGACGCGCCGGCCAAGACCACCACCGCGAAGCCGGCCGCGGCCGACAAGATCCTGACCCCCGCGCAGCTGCGCGACTGCCTGACACAGCAGACGAAGATCAAGCAGCAGGATGCGGACGCCGCGAAGCAGAAAGAGGCGCTCGCCACCGAAAAGGCGGAGATCGCCCGCATCGGCGAGGCGCTCGCCGCCGAGCTCGCGGCGCTCGACCGGACCGACGCGGTGGCGGTCAACGCCTACAACGAACGCGCCCAGGCCCGCGACGCACGCATCGACGCCTACGAAGCCAGCATCGAGCGCTACAACACGCGCGCCACCGCCTTGAACGCCGATCACGACGCCTTCGCCAGAAGCTGCGACAACCGACGCTTCCTCGAAGACGACGAAACGGCCATCAAAAAAGGCAAGTAACGGCGTCTTCCGACCGCCTGCCCGCCTCACCGAGAGCCCCTGATGAACGCTTCTCCCGACAACAATCCGCTTCTGGCGCCGTGGGACACCCCGTTCGGCCTGCCGCCGTTCGCCGACGTTCGCGACGACCATTTCGAACCGGCCTTCGAGATGGCGCTCGCCGCGCACCTCGCCGAAGTCGACGCGATCGGCCACTCGAGCGCACCGCCGAGCTTCGAGAACACGGTGGCGGCGTTCGACCGTTCCGGGCGGCTGCTCGACCGGGTCTCGGGCCTCTTCTTCAACCTCACCTCGAGCGAAACCTCGACCGAGCTGCAGGCGGTGCAGATGCGCATGGCCCCGCGGCTGGCGGCGCACGCGAGCGCCGTCTCGATGCACGCGGCGCTCTTCGCGCGGGTCGATGCGCTGTACGAAACG
>CAZZWY010000293.1:0-2462 GCA_964657785.1 uncultured Acetobacteraceae bacterium | reverse complement strand
GCTCGAACGTCAGCATGTCGATTTCGTGCGCGCCGGCGCGCGCATGGGGACGACCGAACAGGCGCGATACGCGCAGATCATGGCGCGGCTCGCCGAGCTCACCACCCGCTTCGGGCAGAACGTGCTCGCCGACGAGACCGGCTACCAGCTCGTCCTGCGCGGCGAGGCCGAGACCGCCGGCCTGCCGGAGTTCGTCCTCGCGAGCGCCCGCCAGGCGGCGCTCGAGCGCCAGATCGATGACGGCTACGTCATCACGCTCTCGCGGTCGCAGATCGTGCCGTTCCTGACGTTTTCCGAACGGCGTGACCTGCGCGAGGCGGCCTGGCGCGCCTGGACGACGCGGGGCGAGCACGACGGCACGCACGACAACCGGCCGGTTGCGCAGGAAATCCTCACGCTGCGGAACGAACAGGCCCGGCTGCACGGCTTTGCCAGCTATGCCGACTATGCCCTCGCCGACACGATGGCCGGCACGCAGTCGGCCGTCACCGCGTTGCTGAGGCAGGTGTGGGAGCCGGCCAAGGCGCGTGCGGCGCAAGAGCAGGAGGCGATCGAGGCACTCGCGCTGTCGCGCGGCGAGGCGTTGACGCTCGAGGCCTGGGACTGGCGCTTCTACGCCGAGAAGGTGAGGCAGGTGCGCTACGACCTCGACGAGGCGAGCGTCAAGCCCTACTTCCCGCTCGACCGCATGGTCGCCGCCGCGTTCGACTGCGCCCACCGCCTCTTCGGCCTGCGCTTCACCTTGCGGCCGGAGATCGCCGCCTATCACCCGGATGTCCAGGTCTACGAGGTGCGCGGCGCCGACACCGAACTCGTCGGCATCTTCCTGCACGACAACTTCGCCCGCGCGACCAAGCGCAGCGGCGCCTGGATGAGCTCCTACCGCAGCCAGACGCGCAATGTCTGGCCAGGGGAGGCGGCGCTGCTGCCGGTGATCGCCAACAACAACAACTTCGCCAAGGGCGCGCCGGGCGAGCCGACCTTGCTCAGCTTCGACGACGTGACCACGCTCTTCCACGAGTTCGGCCACGGCCTGCACGGGCTGCTCTCGAACGTCACCTACGAGCGCCTCGCCGGCACCGCGGTGCTGCGCGACTTCGTCGAGTTGCCGTCGCAGATCTTCGAGCACTGGCTGAACGAGCCGGAGGTGCTGAAGCGCCATGCCCGCCACTGTGTCACGGAGGAGCCGATCCCCGACGCGCTGATCGAGAAGCTGCAGGCGGCGCGGCTCTTCAACCAGGGCTACGAGACGGTTCGCTACACCGCCTCGGCCCTCGTCGACATGGCCGCGCACGCCCTGACCGGGCGTGAAGGGCCCGACGTCGTCGCCTTCGAGAAAGCCGAGCTCGAACGCATCGGCGCGCCGGCGGTCGTCGGCATGAACCACCGCATGGTGCATTTCCAGCACCTCTTTGCCGGCTCCGGCTATGCCGCCGGCTACTATGTCTACCTCTGGGCAGAAGTGCTAGACGCCGATGGCTTCGATGCCTTCGTCGAGGCCGGCGACCCGTTCGACCCGGTCATCGCCCGGCGCCTGATGCAGTTCATCTACTCGTCCGGCAACTCGCTCGAGCCGTCGGCGGCGTATCGGGCGTTCCGCGGCCGGGCGCCAACGGTCGGGCCGATGCTCAAAGGCCGAGGGTTGGTGACCGGGACGAGTTGAACGCCCGCCTCAAGCGGCGATCTTCAGCACCAGCTTGCCGAAGTTCTCGCCGTTGAAGAGCTTCATCATCGATTCGGGAAAGGTCTCGATGCCCGAGACCACGTCTTCCTTGCTCTTCATGCGGCCTGACCGGAGGTGGCCGGCCATCTCGGCGATCGCGATGGGGAAGCGCTCGGTGTAGTCGAAGACGACGATGCCTTCCATGCGGGCCCGGTTCACCAGCAGCGACAGATAGTTCGCCGGCCCGACGACCGGCGTGCTGTTGTTGTACTGGCTGATCGCACCGCAGATGATGATGCGCGCGCGGCGATTGATGCGGGTCAGCACCGCGTCGAGGATCTCGCCGCCGACGTTGTCGAAGTAGATGTCGATGCCCTTCGGACACGCCTCCTTCAAACCCGCCTTGACGTTGCCGGCCTTGTAGTCGACGCAGGCGTCGAAGCCGAGTTCATCGACGACCCACTCGCATTTCGCCGGGCCGCCCGCGATGCCGACGACCCTGCAACCCTTGAGCTTCGCAAGCTGGCCGGCCGTCTGGCCGACGGCGCCCGCCGCGCCCGACACCACGAAGGTCTCGCCGGGCTGCGGCAGGCCGACGTCCATCAGGCCGAAGTAGGCGGTCATGCCGGGCATGCCGAGCACATTGAGCCACTGCGTCATGCTGCCGAGCGCGAGGTCGATCCTGGCGAGGCCGCCGCGCCGGATCTGCTCGGACGGGATCAGGCAGTATTCCTGGACGCCCGGCGTGCAGCTGACGAGGTCGCCGACGCCGAATGCGGGGCTCTTCGACGCGATGACC
>CAZZWY010000292.1:0-5735 GCA_964657785.1 uncultured Acetobacteraceae bacterium | reverse complement strand
GCCGGCAGCGGGTAGTCGGCGGCGAGTTCGGCGAGCACGTCCTCGTCGGTGCTCGGCGCGCCGCTCGCGGTCTTTCGCTTCACCGGCATGCCGAGCTTGCCAAACAGGATCTCGCCGATCTGCTTCGGGCTGCCCATGTTGAAGGGCTGGCCGGCGAGGGCGTAGGCCTCGGCCTCGAGCGCGAGCATGCGTTCGGCGAGCTGCTGGCTCTGCAGCGCGAGCCGGGCGCTGTCGATCAGCACCCCAGTGCGCTCGATCCGGGTCAGGATGGTCGAGGCCGGCATCTCGATGCGGGCGTAGACGTCGGCGAGGCGCGGATCGGCCTGGATCTTCGGCCAGAGCGCCGCATGCACGCCGAGCGTCATCTCGCTGTCCTCACCCGAATACTCGGCGGCCCTCGCCACCTCCACCTGCGCGAACGGAATCTGGTGCGCGCCCTTGCCGCAGAGCGCTTCGTAGCTGAGACCCTTGCGGCCGAGGTGGCGCCCGGCGAGGCTTTCCAGGCTGTGCGTGCGATGCGCCTCGAGCACGTAGCTCTGCAGCATCGTGTCGTGCCGGTAGCCGCGCACCACGACGCCGGCGTTCGCGAGGACGTGGGTGTCGTACTTGATGTTCTGGCCGACCTTCGCCGCGGCGGGGTCTTCGAGCCAGGGCCTGAGGCGCTCGATCACCGCGTCGAACGGCAACTGCTCCGGCGCGTCGGCATAGCTGTGGCGCAGCGGAATGTAGGCCGCCTCGTGATTCGTCACCGCGAGCGACAGGCCGATGATCTCGGCGCGCATCGGGTCGAGCGAGTCGGTTTCGGTGTCGAGCGCCGTGATGTCAGCGGCCTCGATGCGGGCGATCCAGGCATCGAGCGCGTGGAAGGTGAGGATCGTCTCGTAGCGCTTCTCGACCGCGGGCTCGTCGCCCTCGACCACCTCCAGCGTCGGCGCGTCGCTCTCCGGCGTGCCGGCGGCGAGCGAGCTCTCGAGTTCACGCCGCAGGCTCGTGAAGCCGAAGCGTTCGTAGAAGGCGAGCAGGGCGCGCGCATCGACCGGCGCGAGGGCGAGCGAGGCGAAATCCGGCCAGCCGGGCACCTGCCCGCCGAGATCGCAATCCCGCACCACCGTGACCAGCCGGCGCCCCTGCGGCAGCCAGTCGAGCGCCTTGCGCAGGTTGTCGCCCGCAACGCCCTTGATGCCGGCCGCCGCGGCCATCACGCCGTCGAGCGAACCGTGCTCGGCGAGCCACTTCGCGGCCGTCTTCGGGCCGACCTTCTCGACCCCGGGCACGTTGTCGACGGTGTCGCCGATCAGCGCGAGGTAGTCGACGATCAGCGCCGGCGGAACGCCGAACTTCTGCTGCACGCCGGCGGGGTCGAGGCGTTCGTTCGTCATCGTGTTGATCAGCACGACCTGCTCGCCGACGAGCTGCGCCATGTCCTTGTCGCCGGTCGAGATCACGACCTGGAAACCGGCCCCGGCGGCGACGGTCGAAAGCGTGCCGATGGCGTCGTCGGCCTCGATGCCGGGCACGCTCAGCACGCGCCAGCCCAGCAGCCGCACCGCCTCGTGGATCGGCTCGATCTGCAGGGCGAGGTCGGGCGGCATCGGGCCGCGCGTGGCCTTGTAGTCGGCGTACCAGTCGTCGCGGAAGGTCTTCCCGGGCGCATCGAAGACGCAGGCGCCGAGCGCGGCGGGGTACTGGTCGCGCAGCCGTTTCATCATCGCGACGACGCCGTGGATCGCCCCCGTCGGCACCCCGCCCGGCCCGCGAAGGTCGGGCAGCGCGTGATAGGCCCGGTACAGGTAGCTGGATCCATCGACCAGCAACAAGGTCTTCTCGCTCATGCGGTCGATTGTGAAGCAGCAGAATATCGGCTTGCTGTGGCGCACCTAGAATGAATGGCATGAACTCGACCCTCGCCTCCCTGCTGCTCGCGGTCGCGCTGCCGGGCTGGGCGCAGCCGGCGCCTGCGGGCTCGCTGCCCGCGGCTGCTTCGCAAAAGGCCGCGGGCGCGGACGCCTCGCCGGAGACGGCGGCGGAGAAGGAACTCGGCGGCGAGCCCAACGTCAGGCACACGATCATCGAGGACAACGGCTCGAAGATCGACGAACTCAAGGTGCGCGGCCAGACGCGCCGCATCACCGTGACCCCGAAGGTCGGCCCGACGAAGAGCTACGAGATCATTACCGGGGATGCGTCGCGCGACACGACCTCGGGCACCGGCGGCGCCAAGAACGCCGTCGGCAAGCGGGTCTGGAACGTGCTCGACTTCTGAGCGTCCGGCACGGCATGGCGGTCTACACCGAGGTTTCGTTCGACGAGGCGGCCCGCGGCTGGGGCTCGGCGGTCTGCGCTCGCTCGACGGCATCCGCGGCGGCATCGAGAACACCAACTATTTCGTCGACACCGACGTCGGCCGCTTCGTGCTCACTGTCTTCGAGCGCCTCACGCACGCCCAGTTGCCGTTCTATCTCGGCCTGATGCAGCACCTCGCCCGGCGCGGCCTGCCGGTGCCCGAGCCGAAGGCGACGGCCGACGGCGAGATCCTGCACACGCTCGGCGGCAAGCCGGCGGCGGTCGTCGACCGCCTGGTCGGCCGCAGTCACCTCGCGCCGGATGCGGCGCACTGCGGCCAGGTGGGGGAGGTGCTGGCGCGCATGCACCTCGCCGGCGCCGATTTCCCGCTGCGGCAGCCGAACCTGCGCGGGCTCGCGTGGTGGCTCGAGACGGCGCCGCTGGTCCGGCCGTACCTGGACGCCGGCCAGCGCTCGCTGCTCGAGACCGAACTCGTCTACCAGCAGCAGCTCGCCGCCTCCGCGGCCTACCGGTCCCTGCCGTGCGGCCCGGTGCACGCCGACCTGTTCCGCGACAACGTGATGTTCGACGCCGGCCCCAATGGCGCCGACGAACTGACCGGCCTCTTCGACTTCTACTTCGCCGGCATCGACACCTTCGTCTACGACCTCGCAGTGTGCCTCAACGACTGGTGCACCGACCTCGACTCGGGCCGGCTCGACGAAGACCGCGCCTGGGTGTTCGTCGATGCCTACACGGCGCGCCGGCCCCTTGCCGGCGCCGAGCAGCGGCTGCTGCCGGCGCTGCTGCGCGCCGCCGCCCTGCGCTTCTGGCTCTCGCGCCTGCGCGACCTGCACCTGCCGCGCGACGCCGCCCTGCTCACCCCCCACGACCCGACGCGGTTCGAACGCGTGCTGCGCGAACACATCGCCGCGCCGTGGCACCCCGTGCGGCCGCCCGCCGTACCTTTGAGCGCATGAAATTCCGCCCGTCCCCTCCAACACCACCGTCGCGAGGGCTCTCGTCCTCATGAGGCTGCAACTCGTCCCGGCACGCCAAGGCGCCCAATGGGTCAGACGCGGCTTCCGGATGTTCGTCAGCCGGCCGATGGCGTTCGCGGGGCTCTTCGCGGCGTTCATGTTCGCGCTCGTCGTGATGGCCCAGCTTCCGGGGATCGGCTGGCTGCTGGTGCTGGCGATCCTGCCGCTCGGCTCGCTCGGCTTCATGATCGCGACGCGCCACGCGCTCGAGGGCCGGCTGCCGACGCCGGCGGTGTTCCTGGCGCCGCTGCGCGGTGACAAGCGCCGCCGCAACGCGCTCGTCAAGGTCGGCGTCGCCTACGTCGCGAGCGCGTTTCTGGTCAGCGAATTCAGCAACCTGGTGGACGGGGGCGCGTTCGAAAGCCTGATGACCGCGCTCAACGCCGGCCCGGGCACGGCCGACGCCGCGGCGCAGAGCGTCGATGCCGGCACGCTGCTCGCGATCCTGCTGCGCTTCGCGCTGGCGGCGTTGCTCTCGATCCCGTTCTGGCACGCGCCGGCGCTGGTCTACTGGGACGGCCACGGCTGGGCCAAGGCGCTCTTCTCGAGCAGCGCCGCCTGCTGGAGCAACAAGGGCGCCTTCATCGTCTTCGGGCTGAGCTGGATGGGGGTGATCATCGCGTTCGGCACCGTCCTCAACATCGTCTTCGGGCTGATGGGCGAGATGCCGCTGCTCGCCTTTGCCGCCGCGCCGCTCTCGCTCATTCTCTCGACCGTCTTCTACGTCTCGCTCTACTTCACGTTCGCCGACAGCTTCTCGTCGAGCGACGCGCCGCCGCTTCCCGCCCACTCGCCGCAAAGGATGTCGCCATGAAGGTCGCACTCGTCACTGGAGCCGGCAGCGGCATCGGCCGCGCGAGCGCGCTCGCCCTGCTCGACGCCGGCTACCACGTCGTGCTCGCCGGGCGTCGCGCCGAAGCGCTCGAGGCAACGCTCGCCCTCGCCGGGGACCAGGCGTCTCGCGCGCTCGCCGTGTCGACCGACGCGAGCGACCCGGCGGCGGTCGTGCGGCTCTTCGAGGCGACGCGCGAGCGCTTCGGCCGGCTCGACGTGCTCTTCAACAACGCCGGCACCGGCGCGCCGGCGATCCCGATGGACGAGCTGACGTTCGCGCAGTGGCAAGCCGTCGTCGACGTCAACCTGACCGCCGTCTTCCTCTGCACCCAGCAGGCGATGAAGCTGATGAAGCAGCAGACGCCGCGCGGCGGCCGCATCATCAACAACGGCTCGATCTCGGCGTACGCGCCACGGCCGTTCAGCGCGCCCTACACCGCCACCAAGCACGCGATCACCGGCCTCACCAAGTCGACCTCGCTCGACGGCCGCGCCTTCGACATCGCCTGCGGCCAGATCGACATCGGCAACGCCGCGAGCGAGATGACCGAGCGCATGGCGACCGGCGTGCCGCAGGCCGACGGCCGCACGATGGTCGAGCCGCGCATGGACGTGAAGCACGTCGCCGACGCGGTCGTCCACATGGCCGGCCTGCCGCTCGACGTCAACGTCCAGTTCATGACGGTGATGGCGACCAAGATGCCGTTCATCGGCCGGGGTTGACGCGGCCCGCACGCCCTGACCGACAATCGCCGCCCCACAACAACTCCAAAAAGGATCCTCGATGGCACACATCCACTTCATCGGCGGCGAGAAGGGCGGTGTCGGCAAGTCGCTGACGGCCCGCGTGCTCGCGCAGTACATGATCGACAAGGAGATCCCGTTCCTCGGCTTCGACACCGACCGGTCGCACGGTGCGCTGATGCGCTTCTACGCGGGCTATGCGTCGCCGGTCGTGATGGACCGCTACGAAGCGCTCGACGTCATCGTCGAGACAGCCGCCGAGCAGCCGGAACGCCGGATCCTCGTCGACCTGGCCGCGCAGACGCACGACCCGCTCGTCAAGTGGATCGACGACGCCGGCGTGATCGACATGACATCGGAGATGGGCATGACGATCCATTACTGGCATGTGATGGACGCCGGCAAGGACTCGGTCGATCTGCTGGAAAAGCTCCTCGACCGCTTCGGCACCAGCCTCAAGTACGTGCTGGTGCGCAACCAGGTGCGCGGCAACGACTTCTCGGTCCTCGAGCAGTCGGGCCAGCAACAGCGCGCGGTCGAGTTCGGCGCGCGCATCGTCACCATCAAGCGCCTGCAGGACGGCGTGATCCAGAAGATCGACGCCGGCAGCAGCAGCTTCTGGAAGGCGAAGAACCCGCAGGAGCCGAACAGCGGCGGCCTGGGCCTGATGGACCGGCAGCGCGTCAAGATGTGGCTGCGCGACGTCTACCGCGAGATCGACGATGTGGGTGTCTAGAGGTGCTGCGGCCGTCTTCCTCGTCGCCGGCGTGTCGGTGCTGGCGGGCTGCGCGGTCGTGGGCGTCGCCGGCGCGGTCGTCGGCACGGCGGTGTCGG
>CAZZWY010000291.1:0-5775 GCA_964657785.1 uncultured Acetobacteraceae bacterium | reverse complement strand
CGCGTCAATCCGAACGGCGGCGCGATCGCCCTCGGTCACCCGCTCGGGGCCAGCGGCGCGCGGCTCGTCACGACCGCCGTGAACCAGTTGCACACGACCCGCGGCCGCCACGCGCTTTGCACGATGTGCATCGGCGTCGGCCAGGGGATCGCCCTCGTCCTCGAGAGAGTCTGAAGCCGATGAGCAAAACCCCCGCGCCGGATGCCGAATTCCTGATGCGCGACACCACCTCGCATCCGCCCGCCTACACCCCCGCCTACAAGACCAGCGTGCTGCGCTCGCCGCGGCTCGCCTTGATCTCGCTGCGCCAGTCGCTCTCGGAGGTGACGGCGCCGGTGTTTCGTGCCGACGAACTCGGGCCGCTCGACAACGACCTCATCATGAACTACGCCAAGGAGGGCCTCCCCGTCGGCGAGCGCATCGTCGTCCACGGCTATGTGCAGGATCAGCTCGGCCGGCCGGTCGCGAACGCGCTCGTCGAGGTGTGGCAGTGCAACGCCAGCGGCCGCTATCGCCACAAGAAGGATCAGTACATCGGCGCGCTCGACCCGAATTTCGGCGGCTGCGGCCGGATGCTCACCGACGCGAACGGCTACTACGCCTACCGCACGATCCGCCCCGGGCCGTACCCCTGGCGCAACCGCGTCAACGACTGGCGCCCGGCGCACATCCACTACGCGATCAGCGGTGACGGCTGGGTCCAGCGGCTCGTCACGCAGATGTATTTCGAAGGCGACCCGCTGATCGCCACCTGCCCGATCCTCGGCGTGGCGCCGAGCGAGGAGCAGATCCGCGGCCTGATCGCCCTGCAGGACATCGGCGCGTTCATCCCGCTCGATTCGCGCGCCTACCGGTTCGACATCGTGCTGCGCGGCCAGCGGGCGACGCTGTTCGAGAACCATGTGCAGCAGACCGCTGCCGCCGGAGCGGCGCGATGAGCGGCGTGTTCCCGGCCCCGGGCGGCCGCCGGCTCGTCGTGCGTCGCGAGACCGCGTCGCAGACCGCCGGCCCCTACGTCCACATCGGCCTGGCCCCGGAGGCGGCCGGCCTCTCGATCTTCGAGAAGAATTTCGGCCCGGTCCTGACCAACGCCGAGACCCGCGGCGAACGCATCCGCATCGAAGGCCGCGTCTTCGACGGCATCGGCACGGTGTTGAAGGACGTGCTGATCGAGCTCTGGCAGGCCAACGCAGAAGGCCGGTACGCGCACCCGGCGGATCGGCAGCCAGGCAAGCCGCTCGATCCGAATTTCCGCGGCTGGGGTCGCGCCTGCACGGATTTCGACACCGGCGTCTTCAGTTTCGAGACGATCAAGCCCGGGCCCGTCGAGGGCCGCGACGGCCGCTTCATGGCGCCGCACGTGAACCTCTGGATCGTCGCCCGGGGCATCAACATCGGCCTGAACACCCGCATGTACTTCGGCGACGAGGCCGAGGCCAACGCGAAGGACGCGGTGCTCACCCTGATCGAATGGGAAGCGCGCCGCGCGACGCTCGTGGCCCGGCGCGAGTCGACCGAGGGCAAGGTCGTCTACCGCTTCGACATCCGGCTGCAGGGCGACGGGGAGACAGTGTTCTTCGACGTCTGACCCGCCCGAGCCGGCGGGCCGATCAGGCCGCGCCGAGCCGGGCCCGGTGCCGCGCGATCTGCAGCCGAACCTGCGCCGGCGCGGTGCCGCCGAGCAGCGAGCGCGCGTTGAGCGAGCCGCGCAGCGACAGCACCTCGAACACGTCGGCCTCGATCGCCGGGTGGAACCCCTGCAGCGTCGCGAGCGGCAGCGCGCTCAGGTCGCGCCCCTCGCCGATGGCGAGCTTGACCGCATGCGCGACGACCTCGTGGGCGTCGCGAAACGGCAAGCCCTTTTTGACGAGGTAATCGGCGAGATCGGTCGCGGTGGCATACCCGCGCAGTGCGGCGCGCTCCATCGCTTCGGGCTTGACCGTGATGCCGGCGACCAGTTCGGCGAAGATGCGCAGCGTGTCCTTCAGGGTGTCGACGGTGTCGAAGAGCGGTTCCTTGTCCTCCTGGTTGTCCTTGTTGTAGGCGAGCGGCTGGCCCTTCATCAGCGTGACCAGGCCCATCAGGTGGCCGACGACGCGGCCGGTCTTGCCCCGCGCCAGCTCCGGCACGTCCGGGTTCTTCTTCTGCGGCATGATCGACGAGCCGGTGCAGAAGCGGTCGGCGAGGTCGATGAAGCCGAAGTTCTGGCTCATCCAGAGCACCAGTTCCTCGGAGAACCGGGAGAAGTGGACCATGCAGAGGGTGGCGGCGGCGCTGAATTCGATCGCGAAATCGCGGTCGCTGACCGCGTCCAGACTGTTCTGGCACACGCACGCGGCGCCCGCGGCATCGACCATGCCGAGCGTGCGGGCGACGCGCTCGCGGTCGAGCGGGTAGCTCGTGCCGGCGAGCGCCGCCGCGCCCAGCGGCAGCCGGTTGGTGCGGCGGCGCACGTCGTCCATGCGCTCGGCGTCGCGCGAAAACATCTCGACGTAGGCGAGCAGGTGGTGCCCGAAGCTCACCGGTTGAGCCACCTGGAGGTGCGTGAAGCCCGGCATCACGACCTCGGCGTTCGCCTCCGCCACCTCGACGAGCGCGCGTTGCAGCACGACCAGCAACGCGCCGATCGCATCGATTTCGTCGCACAGCCAGAGCCGCACGTCGGTCGCGACCTGGTCGTTGCGCGAGCGGCCGGTGTGCAGGCGCTTGCCGGCATCGCCGACGAGCTGCGTGAGGCGCGCCTCGATGTTGAGGTGGACGTCCTCGAGATCGAGCTGCCACTCGAAGCGGCCGGCTTCGATGTCGGCCCGGATCTGCGCCAGGCCCCCTACGATCGCCGCATGGTCATCGGCACCGATGATCCCCTGGGCCGCCAGCATCTCGGCATGCGCCAGGCTGCCGGCAATGTCGGCCTGCCAGAGCCGCTGGTCGAAGCCGACGCTCGCGGTGTAGCGCTTGACCAGATCACTCATCGGCTCGGAGAACAGCGCCGACCAGGCCTGGGATTTTTTGTCGAGTTGGTTGGTGGGCATGGCGGGCCAGGTTGGAGAATGTGCGCGGCGCAGGCAGCTGGCGATTCTATCGACGCCCCTTTTCATCGACGCCCCCTGCGCCATCGACGCCTCTTGCGATGACCGATGCCGTGAGCGAATCCGACGTCCCCAGCGATGCCCGCCGTGGCGCTTTTGCTGCGCCCTGGTCCGCCAGCGAGTTCCACAGCACCGGCTTCGGGCCGACCGTCTTCGACGCGGCCGCCGTCGCGGGGTCGGGGCCGGCCGCCCGCCGGGCGCCGGTCTCGGGCTTCGACGCCTGCCATGTCGGCGTCGTGCTGCGCGCACTCGTCTTCGTGCATGCGGTCGTCGGCGTCGCGCTGCTTTTCGAGGCGGGGGGCGCCGCGCTCTGGCTCGGTCTGGCGGCGAACGGGGCGAGCATCGCGCTGCCGGCGGTGCTGCTGTGGCTGGTGCTCGCCTGCGCGGCCAAACGCGGGCTCGCTCGTCTGCCGGCCGCCGGCCAGTCGGCTGCGGCGGCGTTGCTCGGGGCGGTCAGCGCGGTGGTCGGGTCGGCGCCCGCCTGGCTGCTCGGCGGCGACTCGCCCGACGCGTCGCGCTGGGCCGCGCTCGCGCTCGCGGGCGCGGGGCTCGCGCTGGTCGTCTTTCACTGGCTGCAGTTGCGGGCCGAGGCGACGCTGCCGGCCGCGACCACCGCACGGCTCGCCGAGTTGCAGTCGCGCATCCGGCCGCATTTCCTCTTCAACACGCTCAATACCGCGCTCGCGCTCGTCCGCCTCGACCCGGGGCGGGCCGAGGCGGTGCTGGAAGACCTGGCCGAGCTGTTCCGCGTCGCGATCAGCGAGTCGAACGAATCGGTGACGCTCGCCGAGGAAGTCGAGCTCGCCCGCCGCTACATCGCGATCGAGCAGATCCGCTTCGGCGCGCGCCTGGCCGTCACCTGGGACCTCGACCCGCTGGCCGGTACGGCGCGCGTTCCCCCGCTGTTGCTGCAGCCACTGGTCGAAAACGCGGTGCGCCACGGCGTCGAGCCGGCCGATGCCGGCGGTGCGATCCGGGTGCGGACGCGGGTCCGGCTCGGCCGGGCGGTGCTGTCGATCGCCAACAGCGTGCCCACGGAGCCGTCGGTGCCGTCGGTGCCGGGCCACGGCATGGCGCTGCGCAACGTGCGCGAGCGCCTGCGGCTGATGCACGATGTCGCGGCGCAGTTCGAGACGCGGCTCGACGGGGGCGTCTTCCGGGTCGAGGTGATCGTGCCGCTTTGAAGAACCGGTCACACCATGAATCAGCCTGTCCGACCGCTCGAAGTCCTGCTCGTCGACGACGAGGAGCTCGCGCGCGTGCGCCTGCGCGGCCTCGTCCGCGACTGCCCGGAGCCGCAGGCGATCGTGGTCCACGAGGCGGCCAATGCGGTGCAGGCCCTGGCCTGGCTCGTCGACCACCGCTGCGACCTGGTGCTGCTCGACGTGCAGATGCCCGGCCGCGACGGCACCCAGCTCGCCGCCGAGCTGCGTCAGCGGGCCGACGCGGGTGCGGCCCCGGGCAGCACGCCGCCGCCCGCGGTGGTGTTCGTCACCGCACATGCCGAACACGCGCTCAAGGCCTTCGACCTCGAGGCGGTCGACTACCTCACCAAGCCGGTCAAGCGCGAGCGCCTGCAGGCGGCGCTGCAGCGGGTTGCCCGGCGGCGGGCGCTGCAGGAGGCGGTGCCGGTCGCGCCGGCGGTCGACGAACAGCCGGTGATCGTCGTCAGCGACCGCGGCCGGGTCGTCCGCGTGCCGCTTGGCGAAGTGCTGTACCTGAAGGCGGAGCTGAAATACGTGACCCTGCGCACGGCCCAGCACACCCACGTCATCGACGAGCCCCTGCAGGAGCTCGAATCCCGGCTCGGCAACCGTTTCCTGCGGGTGCACCGCAACGCGCTCGTCTCGCGCCGCGCGGTGCGGGCGCTCGAACGCCGGGTGCTCCCCGGCGAAGGCGACGAGGACAGCGGCGAGGCCTGGGCGGTGCGCATCGCGCCGGTCGACGAATGGCTCGCGGTGTCCCGCCGCCAGGTGTCGGCCGTCCGGGAAGCGCTGGTGGCGGCCGGCCGGTGAGGGTAGGATGACATCGCTCGGCCCCCGCGGTTGAAGGCGGTTCCCGGCGGGTCGCCGGAACGCTCCGGCGCACCGGTGTGCGGCCGAAGGCGTGGCATCCGGTGAAGGACTCTCCTGGCACTTCCTCATTTCCGTCCACGGCCGGGCCCGGCCGCGGCCGGGCGATCCAGCCCTTCCGAGGCCGGCTCGCTGTGGATGTCGCTGCGCGTCGCGGCCGGCGTCGCCGCCGGGGTCCATGTCGCCTTCTTCGCGCTCTTCCTGGCGCTCGGGGTGACGCTGCTCGCGGCCCTCAACGTCGTCAGCGTCGTCATGTTCTGGGCCAGCTGGTGGCTGCTCGGCCGCCGCAGAAATCATCTGGCGTACTGCCTGATCGCCGGCGAGATCTGTCTGCATGCCGGGGCGGCAGTGCTCGTCCTCGGACGCGAAAGCGGCTTTCAGTACTACCTGCTCGCCATGGTCGCCCCGCTCGCGATCGTCGGCAGCATGACGCGGCTGGCGAGGCTCGCGTGCGTCGCGGTCGTCGGCGTCTATTTCCAGTTGCTCGACATGACGACGCAGATGGGAGCGCCGTGGGTGGTTTTCGAGCCGCATGTGCTCAGCGGCCTGCGCTGGCTCAATCTCGGCGGGACGATCGGCCTGATGGCGTTCGTCGCCTGGCTCTACGCCGGATT
>CAZZWY010000290.1:3352-5805 GCA_964657785.1 uncultured Acetobacteraceae bacterium | reverse complement strand
TGGCCGAGGCCGAGTCGTCGGTGCAGGTCGAGCTCGGTTCGGGCAAGCGGGTGAAAGTGAAGTCGGCCAATGTCCTGCTGCGCTTCGAGAAGCCGGCGCCCGCCGAGCTGATCGCGGCCGCCCAGCACCTGGCCGAGGACATCGATCTCGACCTCGCCTGGGAATTCGCGCCCGAGGGCGACTTCGGGTTCCACGACCTGGCACGCGACTATTTCGAGGCCGGCGCGGGCGTCGAAAAACAGGCCGCGGCGCTGTTTCGCCTGTTCGACGCGCCGCACTACTTCCGCCGCCTCGGCAAGGGCCAGTTCAGGAAGGCGCCGGAGGACGTGGTCAAGGCGGCACTGCTCGGCATCGAACGCAAGAAGCAGCTCGCGGCGCGGATCGACGCGTGGGCCGACGAGCTGGTCGCCGGCCGTTGCCCGCCGCCCATCCGCGAGCAGCTCTACAAGCTCCTCTTCAAGCCCGACAAGAACGCGCCGGAGTACAAGGCGGTGGTGGAAGCCGCCCGGCGTTCGCAGCAGCCGCCGCTCGACCTGCTCAAGGGCGCCGGCGCGATCGACTCGCCCTACCAGTTCCACTGGCGCCGCTTCCTGTTCGAGAGCTTTCCGAAGGGCACCGGCTTTCCCGCGCTCGCGGTGCCGCCGATCCGCGACGCGCTGCCGCTCGCCGGCGTGCAGGCTTTCTCGATCGACGATTCGGCGACGACCGAGATCGACGACGCGCTCTCGGTGCAGGGCCTGGGCAGCGGCTCGGTCGTCTTCGGCATCCACATCGCCGCGCCCGGCCTCGCGTTCGCGCCCGACTCGCCGCTCGATGCCGTCGCCCGCGAGCGGCTCTCCACCGTCTACATGCCGGGCCACAAGCTCACGATGCTGCCGGACGAGGTGGTTCAGGCGTACACGCTGACGGCAGGGCGCGACTGCGCGGCGGTCTCGCTCTACGTGACGCTGGACGAGGCGACGCTCGCCGTCACCGGCAGCGTGACCCGGCTCGAGCAGGTGCCGATCGCCGCCAACCTGCGCCACGACCAGCTCGAGCAGACGATCACCGAGGCGACGTTGACCGGCGCCGCACCGGCCGACTACGCCTTCGCCCCCGAACTCGCCTTCGCGTTCCGCCTCGCGCGGCATCTGAAAGCCGGGCGCGAGATCGCCCGCGGCAAGCCGGAGAACTTCAACCGGCCGGACTACAACTTCAAACTCGTCGGCAGCGACGGAGGCGAGCCGCAGGGCGATGAGCAGGTCGAGATCACGACCCGGCAGCGGGGCTCGGCGCTCGATCTCGTCGTCGCCGAGGCGATGATCCTCGCCAACAGCACCTGGGGCGGGTGGCTGGCCGAATGCGGCGTGCCGGGCATCTACCGCAGCCAGGCGAGCATGGCGCCCGGCGTGAAGGTCCGGATGGGGACGAAGCCCGCCCCGCACGCCGGGATGGGCGTGGCGCAATACACCTGGGCCACCTCGCCGCTGCGGCGCTACGTCGACCTCGTCAACCAGTGGCAGATCGTCGCCTGTGCGCGCCACGGCCGAACAGCTGCGCTGGTCGCGCCGTTCAAGCCGAAGGACGTCCAGCTGTTCTCGATCATCTCGGCCTTCGACGCCGCGTATGCCGACTACAACGCCTTCCAGTCGGGCATCGAGCGCTACTGGACGCTGCGCTACCTCGCGCAGCAGGGCATGACCGAGCTCGCCGCCTCGGTGATGAAGGACGGCCTGGTGCGTGCCGACACGCTGCCGCTCGTCTTTCGCGCCCTCGGCGCGGAGACCCTGCCGCGGGGCGCCCGCGTCCTGGTCAGGATCGCATCGACCGACCTCCTGACGCTCGACGTGCACGCCAGCGTCGCCGGCCGCCTCGACGACGCCGCGACACCGGCCGGGGCCGAACCGGCCGCGGAGGCCGCCGACGCCGACGAATCCGACGACAGCGATTCGACTCCCAGTGCCGGGCCGCTCGCCCTGGCGATCGACGTGCAGGCCGATGGCTCGCAAACACAGACCGAAGCCGACGCCGCGCGTCCACCGGCCGACGCGGCAGACGACCGTCCCGAGCCCGCTGTCGCCGGCTGAAGCGGTGCCGGTGCGGTCGGCCCGGCGCGGCACGCTCGGCCTTTCGACCTTGCAGTGGGCGCTGATCGCGTCGCTGGCCGTTCACGTCGCCTTGCTGGGGGTGCGCTTCGTCGGTCAGGAGCGGCTCGATCGCGCGTTCCGGGAGACGCCGCTCGAGGTGGTGCTGGTCAATTCGCGCTCCGGCGAGGCGCCCGAGAAAGCGCAGGCGATCGCGCAGGCGAACCTGTCCGGCGGTGGCGAGGCGGCGGCCGGCCGGGCAACCTCGCCCCTGCCGCCGTCGGCGCAAGTGCGCGGCGGAGACGCGAGTCTCGATGCCCGCAAACGCATCGAGCAGCTCCAGGAAACGCAGGAGCAGTTGCTCGCGCAGATCCGCCGCGAACTCGCCCT
>CAZZWY010000290.1:0-3341 GCA_964657785.1 uncultured Acetobacteraceae bacterium | reverse complement strand
GCACGACGCCGGCAAACCCGAAGCGGAAGCGACCGAGGAGCACCGGCGCCAACTGGTGCAGCTGCTGGCCGAGATCGAGAAGCGCATCAACGAGGAGAACGCGCGGCCGAAGAAGCGCTACATCAGCCCGGCGACGCGCGAAGAGGTCTACGCGATCTACTACGACCGGCTGCGGCGCCGCATCGAGCAGCGCGGCACCCGCAACTTCCCCGAGGACGGCGGCAGGAAGCTCTACGGCGAGCTGACGATGAACGTAACGATCGACGCCGAGGGCCGCGTCGTCGAGACCGAGGTCGTTCGCCCGTCGAACTCGCCGGTGCTCGATCGGCACGCGATCGCGATCGTCAAGTCCGCAGCGCCGTTCGGCCCCTTCAACGCGGCGATGCGCCGCACCGCCGACCAGCTCGTCATCACCTCGCGCTTTCGCTTCACCCGCGACGACGGCCTCGAAACCAGCCTCAGTGCCGCACCCAGTCGTTGAACCGTCGACCGCCATGGACCACTACCTCGTCGCCGGCCATCCGGTCGAACACAGCCAGTCGCCGTTCATCCATACCGCGTTCGCGGCGCAGACCGGCGAGGCGCTCGTCTACGGCCGGGTGCTCTGGCAGCTCGACGGCTTCGAGGCGGGCGTCCGCGCGCTGATCGAAGGCGGCGTGCGGGGTTGCAACGTCACCGTCCCCTTCAAGTTCGACGCCGCCCGGCGGGCCGATCATCTGACGCCGCGGGCCGCGCTCGCCGGTGCCGCCAACGTGCTCGCCTTCGACGCGAACGGCGTGCGTGGCGACAACACCGATGGCGCGGGCCTGGTGGCGGACATCGAAGGCAATGCCGGCGTCGCCCTGCGCGGCGCACGGCTGCTGCTGATCGGCGCCGGCGGCGCCGCGGCCGGCGCGCTCGGGCCGCTGCTCGCGGCGCGGCCGGCGGAGCTCGTCGTCGCCAACCGGACGCTGGCGCGGGCCGAGGCGCTCGTCGAACGCCACCGGCAGGTCGCGGGCAGCGCGATCCTGCGTGGGGCGGCGCTCGAGGCCTGCGGCGACGGCTTCGACGTCGTCGTCAACGCGAGCGCGAGCAGCCTGCAGGGTGTCGAGGTCCCGGTCGCCGGCGCGGTGCTGCGGCGCGGCGGGTTGGCGCTCGACATGATGTACGGGCCCGCCGCGCAGGGCTTTCTGCACTGGGCCGAGGCGGCGGGCGGACGGCCGCGGGACGGGCTCGGCATGCTCGTCGAGCAGGCGGCCGAGGCGTTCGCGTTCTGGCGCGGGCGGCGGCCCGCGACCGGGCCGGTGCTCGCGGCGCTTCGCGAGCGTATGGCGGCGCGAGCCCGGTGATGAAAGGCGTCGCCGCGCAGGCGCTTCGCCTCGTGCTGCTGATGGTGCTCTGCGGTGTCGCCCTGCAGCTCTACTTCCTGGCACGCGTGGCGCTGATGACGGTCGTCGATCCGCAGTCGACGAGCTTTCAGCGGTCCGAAGCCTGGCGGCTGCTCACCGAGCACCATACGTTGGCGTGGCAACAGGAGTGGGTCGCCTACGGGCGCATCTCGCCCTCGCTCAAGCGGGCGGTGATCGCGTCCGAAGACAGCGGCTTCATCGAGCACAGCGGCGTGGAGTGGGATGCGCTCGAAAAGGCCTGGGAGCGCAACCAGCGCAGCGAGGACCGCACCGAACGACTCAATGAACGGCTCGCCGAGCGGCTCGCCCGCCGCCCGCCGCCCGGCCGTGCGCTCCCCGCACGGGTGGAGCCGAAAGTCGTCGGCGGATCGACGATCACGCAACAGCTCGCGAAGAACCTCTATCTCGGCAGCGAGCGGACCTTGCTGCGCAAAGGGCAGGAATTCGTCGTCACGCTGATGCTCGAAGCCCTGCTCCCGAAGCGTCGCATCCTCGAGATCTACCTCGACAGCGTCGAATGGGGCGAAGGCGTGTTCGGTGCCGAAGCGGCGTCGCGGCACTATTTTCATGTCGGCGCGGCCGACCTGCGGCCGCGGCAGGCGGCGCAGCTCGCGGTGATGCTGCCGGCGCCGAAGCGCTTCGAAAAGCGCCCGGGTTCGGCCTACGTCGTCGGCCGCGCGGGCACGGTCGAGGCGCGCATGGGCGCTGTCGACGTGCCGTGATCGCACCCGGCCGATTTCCTAGAATCGACACCATGTCCTTGTCATCGACCGAAGAAATCGCTGCCGTCGCCGCTCGGCTGGTCGTCGAGGAAGGCCTCGAGTACGGGCCGGCGAAACGCCGCGCCGCGCGCCAGCTCGGCCGCAATGCGAACCGCCCCGCCGACTTGCCCGGCAACGAGCTGGTGGAGGCGCAGGTTCGCGAGTACCTGGCCGTCTTCTGCGCCGACACCCAACCCGCCGAACTCGCGGCGCTGCGCGACGTCGCCGTGCGCTGGATGGAGCGGCTCGCGTCGTTTCGGCCGCACCTGACCGGCGCCGTCTGGCGCGGGACCGCGACGCGTCTCAACAATGTCCACCTCCAGCTCTTCTGCGACGACTCGAAAGAGGCCGAACTGGCGCTGATCGATCAGCGCGTGGACTACGAAGTCGGCAGCCTGCCGGGCCCGCGCGGCGACCTGATCGACGTGCTGAGCGTCTCGCAGACGAGTGCGGCGCTCGGCGAGCGGGTCACCGTGCACCTGAGCGTGCTGGACCACGACGACCTCCGCGGAGCCCTCAAGCCGGATGCGACCGGCCGCCCGCCGCGCGGCGATCTGGCGGCGCTCCGGCGCCTGATGGACGCGGCTTGAAGCGCCGCGCCCTCTGGGTCGGCGGGCTGGCGGCGGCGGCGGCGATCGCGGGCGTGGGCGCCCAGCGCTGGCGCGAACACCTCACGGCGGCTTCGGGCGATCCCGAGGTCGCCCTCTGGCCGCTGCGCTTCGCACAACCGAACGGTGCGGAGTTGCGGGTGGCCAGCCTGCGCGGCAAGCCCTTGCTGGTCAATTTTTGGGCGACGTGGTGCCCGCCGTGCGTCGCCGAACTGCCGCTGCTGGATCGGTTCAGCCACGCCGAGCCGCGCTGGCAGGTGCTCGGCCTGGCGGTCGACCAGCTCGACGCCGTGCGCCGTTTTCTCGTCGAGCACCCGGTCCGCTTCCCGATCGGCCTGGCCGGGCTCGACGGCGTGCAGCTTGCCCGCCAGCTCGGCAACCGGGGGGGCGGGCTGCCGTTCAGCCTGGTGTTCGGCAGCGCCGGCGACCTCGCGGCGACGAAGCTCGGCGCGATGGCACCGGAGGATCTGCAGGCCTGGACGCGTGAGGTGAGGTAGCCAGGTGCCCGCGGCAAAGGAAAGGCGATTAAATTTCCTGATTAGAAACCAATCTCAGCATGGCCCTTTTTGACCGTAACCCGGGTG
>CAZZWY010000289.1:0-5817 GCA_964657785.1 uncultured Acetobacteraceae bacterium | reverse complement strand
GCGGCCGCGTGCCCTCCAGCGTCACCAGCACGCACGACCCGGCCACCGGCTCGCCGTGCGTCGAGAGGAAGATCGCGCTCGGGTTGGCAACGCCCTTCAGCCCCTTCTCGGTCATCGCGAAGACGCCGATCTCGTTGACCGCGCCGAAGCGGTTCTTGATCGCGCGCACCAGGCGGAAGCTCGAGTGCGTATCGCCTTCGAAATAGAGCACGGTGTCGACGATGTGCTCCAGCACCCGCGGCCCGGCGAGCGCGCCGTCCTTGGTGACGTGGCCGACGAGGATGATCGTCGTGCCGGTGCTCTTCGCGATGCGGGTGAGCTGCGCCGCGCACTCGCGCACCTGCGCGACCGAGCCGGGCGCGGACGAGAGCTGATCGCTGTAGACCGTCTGGATCGAGTCGATCACGCAGACGGCGGGTTGCTCGGCGTCGATCGCGGCGGCGATTTTCTCCAGCTGGATCTCCGCGAGCACCCGCACCGTCGAGCCGCCCTGCCCGAGCCGGCGCGCGCGCAGCGCGACCTGGGCGCCGCTTTCCTCGCCGGTCACGTAGAGCGTCTTCACCTCGCGGGAGAGCGAATCGAGCGCCTGCAGCAGCAGCGTCGACTTGCCGATGCCCGGGTCGCCGCCGATCAACACCACACCGCCCGCGACGATGCCGCCACCGAGCGCGCGGTCGAGCTCGCCCTGGCCGGTCGGCAGGCGGTCGACGTCGCTCGCCTCGATTTCCGAGAGCGTCGTGACCGGCTGGCTCGCGATCAGCCCGCGGCTGTTGCTTTGAAAGCGGTTCTTCGCGGGCGCCTCCGCCACCGACTCGACGAGGGTGTTCCAGGCGCCGCAGTTCGGGCACTTCCCGAGCCACTTCGCGGAGGTGTCGCCGCATTCGCTGCAGACGTAGATCGACTTGTCCTTGGCCATCGAATGGATTGTCCGCAAAATCGCGGCCCGTCTTCAGGAGCTTCCATGCCACGCCGCCTCATCAGCTCAGGGTCCCCGTTCGAGGAACAGATCGGCTATTCCCGCGCCGTCGTGGCCGGCGACTGGGTCTTCGTCTCCGGCACGACCGGCTTCGACTACGCCGCGATGAGCATCGCCGACGACCTCCCCGCCCAGACCGAGCAGTGCCTGAAGAACATCGAGGCGGCGCTGCGCGAGGCGGGCGCGGGCCTCGCCGACGTCGTCCGCGTCACCTACATCCTGCCGCCCGGCAACGACTTCAGCGCCTGCTGGCCGACGCTGCGCCGCTATTTCGGCGACGTGCGCCCGGCGGCGACGATGATCGCGGCCGGCCTGGCCGATCCGCGCATGCGCGTCGAGATCGAGGTGACCGCGCTGCGGACGACCTGACGGCGCTCAGCGGCCGGGCGGGTGGCGCTTCAGCAGCTCGGCGATGTGCACCGCCGGAATCGCGTAGCTGATGCCCGACGGGTGGCCGAGTGCCGCCTCGCGGGTCTCGCGCACCAGCACCATGTTGACGACGCCGAGCACCTCGCCGGTCTCGACGTCGAAGAGCGGGCCGCCGCTATTGCCCGGGTAGGCCGTCGCGTCGAGCTGCAGCACGTCGAAGCTGCCGTCGCGCAGCTGCCGCACCGTGCGCTCGGCGAGCTGGCGCGACGCGGGCCCGGGCAAGGCGATCGGTGTGATCGACGAGACGATGCCGCGGTGCGTCACCGGCGCGAAGCCGAGCAGGCCGCCGAGCGGAAAGCCCATGAGCGCGACCGACTGGCCCTCGCGGACCGGGCCGTCGCGCAACTTGAGCGCAGGAATCGGCCGGCCATCGAGCGCAAGCAGCGCCAGGTCGTGCAGCAGGTCGACCTCGACGACCTTCGCGCCGCGCGGCTCGAGCCCGGAGGGCGTGCGCACCTGGACCATCAGTTGGGCCGCCGGGTCGAGCTGCGCACCTTCGCCGAGCACGTGGGCGTTGGTGATCAGCTGGCTGCCGTCGCCGACGGCGAATCCGGTGCCGCGCAGCGTGAAGCGCGGGCTGTCGGTCGCCTTGTAGGAGCCGACGACGACGATCGCCGGCTTGACCGCGTCGACGGTGGCGGGCAGGTCGGCCCGCGCGGCGGCGGTCCCCAGCAGCGCCGCGGCGACGACGAGACCGCGCAGGCCGGTCATTCGACCACCCGCCCGCGCCCGGCCTTCGTCACGGCGCGCAGGCTCTTGCCCTCGAGGCGCCGCTGCCGCGAGCCGTGGGTCGGGCGGGTCGGCCGGCGCAGCTTCGGGAGCGTCGCGACGCTCTCGACCAGCGCCTGCAAGCGCTGCAACGCGTCGCTGCGGTTCATCTCCTGGCTGCGCGAGGTCTGCGCCTTGATCACGACGACCCCCTCGGCCGTGATGCGCTGATCCGAAAGCGCCCGCAGCCGCGCCTTGATCTCGTCCGGCAGCGACGAACGCGCGATGTCGAAGCGCAGGTGGACCGCGCTCGACACCTTGTTGACGTTCTGCCCGCCCGCGCCCTGCGCCCGGATCGCGCTGAACTCGACCTCGTCTTCCCGCACCCGCTGAAACGGTGCGCTCATGCCGCTCGCGCCGGAACGCGTTGCGCCAGGGCGCACATCAACTCGTAGCCGACCGTGCCGGCGGCGCGCGCGATCTCGTCGATGGCCAGCACGCTGCCTCCCGGGCCTTGCCCCCAGAGCGTCGCCAGGCTGCCGACGCCGGCCGTCGGCACCGGGCCGAGGTCGACGGTGATCATGTCCATCGAGACCCGGCCGACGACCCGGCTGCGCACGCCGTCGATCAGGACCGGCGTGTCGGGTGCGATGACGCGCGGGTAGCCGTCCGCGTAGCCGCAGGCGACGACGCCGATCCGCATCGGCGCCTCCGCGGTGAAGGTGCTGCCGTAGCCGACGCTCTCACCGGCTTCGAGCTGCTGGGTCGCGATGAGTCGCGCCTGCAGCGTCATCGTCGGCGCGAGGCCCCAGTCGGCGAGATCGTGTTCGGGGAAGTCGGGGGACGAGCCGTAGACGAGGATGCCGGGGCGCAGCCAGTCGCCGCGGACCGACGCGTCCTGCGGCGCGAAGCGCAAGGTCGCGGCGCTGTTGGCGAGCGACCGTTCGCCGGGCAGGTCGTGGGTCGCGTCCTCGAAGACACGCAGCTGGTGGGCGACGCCGCGCGGGCCGTCGGCGTCCGAGAGGTGGGTCATCAGCGAGACTTCGTCGACCTGCGTCAGGCCCGAAAGCCGGGCCCAGGCGGTCCGGAACGCCGCCGGGCGGAAGCCGAGCCGGTTCATGCCGGTGTTCATCTTGAGGAAGACGCGCTGCGGCACGTGCGTCTTGTGGGCGGCGAGCAGGTCGATCTGGGCGTCGTGGTGCACCGTGTGCCAGAGGCCGAGACGCGAGCAGACCTCGAGGTCGCGCGCGTCGAAGCAGCCTTCGAGCAGCAGGATCGGCCCGCGCCAGCCGAGCGCCCGGATGCGTTCGGCCTCTGCGAGGTCGAGCAGCGCGAAACCGTCCGCGCCGACGAGCCCGGCATAGGCACGTTCGATGCCGTGACCGTAGGCGTTGGCCTTGACGACTGCCCAGACCCTGGCCTCCGGCGCGGCCGCGCGCGCGCGCCGCAGGTTCGCGGCCAGGGCTTCGGTGTGGATCAGCGCTTCGATCGGGCGGGGCATGCGTCATTTTGCCAGGGGGTGACCGCGAACGGCGCCTGCGGCTTCGGGCCGACGCGAAGGCGGCCGAAGGCGACGTGCAGGGGGCCGTCGCCAGCGAGCTCCCTCTCGCCAACCGCCCTGGACCCCCGTGCTATAACGCCGCCGCAAGGGGACACATGCGCACCGACAGCAGGGCTCCGCTCGCCGCGGCTGACAACAAGATGAAGAGGGGCTTCGCGACGATCATGGCGGCACAGTTCGTCAGCTCGTTGGCGGACTCAGCCGTCTTCGTCGCCGCCTACGAGATGCTCCGGATCGCCAGTGCGCCGGCGTGGCACCGCACGGCGCTGGTGCCGATGCTCGCGCTCTTCTACGTCCTGCTCGCCCCGTTCCTCGGCGCCTTCGCCGATGCCTGGCCGAAGGGCCGGGTCATGCTGCTGGCCAACGGCATCAAGCTCGCCGGCTGCCTGATGATGCTCGCCGGCCTGCACCCGCTGCTCGCCTATGCCGTGATCGGCCTCGGCGCGGCCGCGTATTCGCCGGCCAAGTACGGCATCCTCACCGAGCTGCTGCCGACCTCGCAGCTGGTTCGCGCCAACGGCTGGATCGAAGGCCTGACGGTGCTCTCGATCATTCTCGGCACGGTGCTCGGCGGTCTGCTGGTCGGCCCGGTCTTCTCGCGCCAGCTCCTCGCCTTCGACATCGGCTCGCTCGGCGCGCTGGTGCGCACCGCCCCCGAGGCGGCGGTCGCCTGCATCGGCGGGCTCTACGTGCTCGCCGCCGCCTTCAATCTGCGCATTCCGCGCACCGATGCGCGGCTCCTGCCCGTCGGTGCCGGGCCGTGGAAGCTCGTGCGCGACTTCACGGCCTGCAACGACCGGCTCTGGAGCGACAAGCTCGGCCAGATCTCGCTCGCGACGACGACGCTCTTCTGGGGCATTTCCGGCAACATGCGAACGATCGTCATGGTGTGGGCCGCCGCCGCGCTCGGCTACTCGACGACGCAGGCCTCGAACCTCGTCGGCGTGGTGGCGATCGGTACCACCGCCGGCGTGCTGTTCGCGTCGCTGCGGGCACGGCTCGACCGGGCTCCTTTGGTGATTCCGCTCGGTGTCGCGATGGGCCTGCTGATGATCGGCCTGAACGGGATGACGACGCTCTGGGTCGCGGTGCCGTTCCTGATCCTGCTCGGCGCCGTCGGCGGCTACCTCGTCGTGCCGATGAACGCCCTGCTGCAACACCGCGGCGCCCGGCTGATGGGCGCCGGCCGGTCGATCGCGGTGCAGAACTTCAACGAGCAAGCCTGCATCCTCGCGCTCGGTGCCGTCACCAGCGGCCTGCAGATGCTGAAAGTGTCGGTCTTCACGACGATCACGGTGCTCGGCCTGGCGGTCGCGCTGACGATGGCCCTGATCCAGCGCTGGCATGCGGCCAACCTGCGGGCCGAACCGGCCGAGCTCGCCCGGCTGCTCGAGATTGCCGCGAGCGACGACTGCCACGGCCTCCCGGCCCCCCGGGGCAACCCGGCGCTCGATCGGGGCCTGATCGGCGCGGGCTTCACCGACGACAATGCCGCCATGCTTTCGCGACATCCGACGCCCGACCCGCTGCCGCAGCGCGAATGAAAAAAGGCTTCTACACGATCATGTCGGCGCAGTTCTTCAGCTCGCTGGCGGATGCGGCGCTGACGGTCGCCGCGATCGAGATGCTCAGGACGACGAACGCGCCGTCGTGGAACATTCCGGCACTCGCGCCGATCTTCGCCCTCTTCTACGTGATCCTCGCGCCGTTCCTCGGCGCGATCGCCGACGCGGCGCCGAAGGGCCGGGTGATGTTCGTCGCCAACGGGATCAAGGTCGTCGGCTGCCTGATGATGCTCTTCGGCAGCCACCCGCTCTTCGCCTATGCGATCGTCGGTCTCGGGGCCGCATCCTATTCGCCGGCGAAGTACGGCATTTTGACCGAACTGCTGCCGAATTCGCAGCTGGTCAAGGCCAACGGCTGGATCGAGGGGCTGACGATCCTCTCGATCATTCTCGGCACGGTGCTCGGCGGCCAGTTGATCGGCCCGGTGGTGTCGCGGCACCTGCTCGCGATCAACCTGCCCGGCATCGACACCGGCATCCGCACCGCGCCCGAGTCGGCGATCGCGGTGATCGTCGCGCTCTACGCGCTCGCGGCGGTCTTCAATCTGCGAATTCCGCGCACCGAGGCGCCGCTGCAG
>CAZZWY010000288.1:0-5836 GCA_964657785.1 uncultured Acetobacteraceae bacterium | reverse complement strand
CACCCCTGCGCCCGCTACCCTCCGAACCTCAGCGACCGCAATCCCACCGTGCGGTCGACCCAGACGACGGCGATCAGCGTCGCCACGATGCTGACGGTGGACACGGCGGCGGCCATCGGGTCGAAGTCCCAGCGGAGGTAGTCGAAGAGCTGCAGCGGCAGCGTCGTCATGCCGATGCCCTTGAGCAGCAGCGACATGTTGAAGAGGTCGAACGACACGATGGCCGCGAAGAGCGCGCCCGTGATGATGCCGGGCTTGATCAGCGGCAGGGTGACGCGCAGGAACGCGCGCCAGGGCGTGGCGCCCAGGCTGCGCGCGGCCTGCTCGAGGGAAGGGTCCTGGTGGTAGAGACTCGCGCTGACGTTGGTGAACACGTAGGGCAGCGTCACCAGCACGTGGCCGACCAGCAGGCCGAAGACGGTGGAAGTGCCGATGCCGGTCACGTAGAGGAAGAACAGCAGCGCGATGGCGGTGAGGATCTCGGGCAGCATGAGCGGCAGCAGCAGCGCCAGGCGCAGCCACTCGCGCAGCCGCGGCGAGCAACGCGCGATGTAGAGCGAGGCGGCCACGCCGATGGCCGTCGAGACGGTGGTCGCGACCGCGGCGACCCCCAGCGACGTGCCCATCGCGTGCATGAACGCGTCGTTGCGCGCCAGCGCCACGAACCAGCGCAGCGAGAGCCCGCGGGGCGGGAACTCGAGGATCTCGCCGGCGTTGAACGACATCAGCAAAATCATCACGATCGGCAGCATCAGGAACGCATAGACCGCGAACACGACGAGCCTGAACGCCGTCGTGCGCAATCGCTGCGCGAGACGATCGGACCCCGCCGCCGAGCTCATGCCACGCCCTTCATCCAGCGCCCCGTGAGCCGCGTGTAGAGGCCGACGGCGAGGGCGCCGCTCACTGCAAGCAGCAGCGCCAGCGCCGCCCCGGTCGGCCACTGGAAGTTGTCGATCAGGTTCTGCACGACCAGGATCGAGAGCGTCTTGACCTGCGCACCGCCGAGCATCACCGGCGTCACGTAGGCGCTCAACGTGAGGACGAACACCAGGATCGTGCCGGCCTGGATGCCGGGCCAGCTGAGCGGCAGCACGACGCGCCACATCACGCGGGCCGGCGTGGCGCCGAGCGAGCGGGCGGCGGCTTCGAGCGTCGGGTCGATGCCCTGGATCGTCGTGAGCAGCGGCAGGATCATGAACGGCAGGAAGACGTGGACCAGCGCGATGCCCACGCCGAGCCGGTTGTTCATCAACGCCAGGCCGCTCTCGATCCAGCCGGCCTGGATCAACGCGCGGTTGATCACGCCGTTGTTCGACAGCAGGATCAGCCAGCCGAAGCTGCGCACGACCACGCCCACCAGCAATGGCGACAGCACCATGAGGTAGAGCACCCCGCTCCACCGCGACGGCGCGCGCGCCAGGTGGTAGGCGACCGGGTAGCCGAGCAGCAGGCAGATCGGCGTGATCGTGATGCCGAGCAGGAAGGTGTCGCCGAGCACGCCGAGCACGTAGCCGTCGGAGAGCGCCTTGGCGTAGTTCGCGAGGGTGTAGCCGGGACCGTAGGCCGCACCCACCGCGGCGGGCCGCAAGCTCATGAGCACGATGTTGAGATACGGCAGGACCAGGAAGACGCCCAGCAGCGTCAGTGCCGGCGCGATCAGCCACGCCGATGGCCGCAAGCCCGGCAAGCGCCCGGACCCGCTCGACGCCGAAGAGTCCGCGGCCATCGCTCAGGCGCCCTCGGCGACGATCCAGGCGTGCTGCGGCGCGATCCGGAAGCGGACGCCTGCGCCCGCTTCGACGCGCTCGCCCGGCGCGGTGCTCACCAGCAGCACCTCGCCGGCGCCGCACGCGACGCGGTGCTCGACCGTGCTGCCGAGGAAGTAGCTCGCCTCGACGACACCCCGGTACGGGCCGACGGCGTCGAAGTGGATCGCCTCCGGCCGGACCGTGACCAGCACCGGCTCGCCGGCAGCCAGCGGCCGGTCGTGCAGCGCGTCGATCAGGCCGAGCCCGGTCTCGATGCGGCAGCCGCCCGGGCCGATCTCGGTCGCGTGGCCGGCGATCACGTTGGAGCGGCCGATGAACCGGGCGACCTCGGCACTGCCCGGCCGCTGGTAGATCGCCTCGGGCGTGTCGAACTGCAGCAGGCGGCCGCCGAGCATCACCGCGACGCGGTCCGACATCACCATCGCCTCGGCCTGGTCGTGCGTCACGTAGAGCGTGGTGATGCCAATCCGGCGTTGCAGGTCGCGGATGAAGACGCGCATGTCTTCGCGCAGCACCGCGTCGAGGTTGGCGAGCGGCTCGTCGAGCAGCAGCATGCGCGGCTCGATCACGAGCGCGCGGGCGAGTGCGACCCGCTGCTGCTGGCCGCCCGACAACTGGCGCGGATAGCGACCGCCGAGGCTCGAGAGCTGCACCATGCCCAGCACCTCGCCGACACGGCGGCGGATCTCGGGCGCCGCGACGCCGCGCATCTCGAGGCCGAAGGCGAGGTTGCGCTCGACCGTCAGGTGCGGGAAGAGCGCGTAGTTCTGGAACACCATGCCGATGTCGCGGCGCTCCGGCGGCAGCCCGGTGATGTCGTGATCGTCGAGCCGGATGCGGCCGGCATCGGGCTGCTCGAAGCCCGCGACGCAGCGCAGCGTCGTCGTCTTGCCGCAACCGCTCGGGCCGAGCAGCGAGATGAATTCGCCGCTGCCGGTCCGCAGATCGAGGCCGTGCAGCGCCGGCGTGCCCTGGAAGGTCTTGCGCAGGCCCTCGATGTGCAGGCGAACGCCCACTACCTCATTTCCCGGTTCCAGCGGTCGGTGATGGCGGGCAGTTGCGGGTTGACCTTGGCCCAGTCGAACTGGACGATAGCCGCCATCTTCTTGCCGCTGATCGGCACGACCGTGTCGAGCTCGGGCGGGAGCTGCGAGCGGATGTTCGTCGGCGAGGTGAAGAACTCGCGCGCCATCATGTCCTGCACGTACGGCTGGAGGACGAAGTCGAGGTACTTGTAGGCCTCCTCCTTGGCCGGTGCGTGCTTGAGGACATTGAACGATTGCTCGAACGCGACCACCCCTTCGCTCGGCACGACCATCTCGACCGGCACGCCCTTCTGCTTGAGCGCGACGACTTCGGCGAAATCGAGCACGGCGACCGTCACGTCGCCGCGTGTGAGCATCGTCGCGAGGCTGCCGCTCCAGTCGGCCTGCGCGAAGGGCAACAGCTTCTTGATCTCGACGAACGCCCGGTCGATCGCCTCCTGCGAGCCGCCGTAGATCTTCGCGGTCATCAGCAGGAACAGCATCGCCGCGGTGTTGCCGATCTGGTAGAGGCCGATCTTCCCCTTGAACTCCGGGTTGGTCCACAGGTCGGACCAGGCCGTCGGCGGCTTCTTCACCAGGTCCTTGCGGTAGCCGAGACCGATGGTCGAGACGATGCCGCGCACGCCGTTGTCACCGGGGTTGCGCAGGTTCGGGTAGATGTTCGCGAGGTTCGGGACCTTGGCGGCCGGAATGGGCTCGAAGTAGCCTTCGGCGCGCACGATGCTCGCGATGTTCTCGTTGACCATCAGCACGCTGTAGGGCGGCTTCTCGATGCCGGCGGCGCGGAGGTTGGCGATGAAGTTCTTGCCGAGGCCGACGTCGAGCGTCGGCTCGATCGCGGTCGCCTTGCCGAACATCGGCAGCAGGTCGGCGCGCCAGAACTTTTCCCAGCGGCCGCCGTAGGTGTTGACGACGAGCTTTTGCGCGGCACGGGCGGCGGTCGGCCAGCCGAGTGCGGCCATCGCCGCGGCGGCCGTGCCGGTGCTCAACAGGTCACGACGATTCCAGTGGTTCATGGTTGCGATTCGATTGATATCGACGGGTGCCTCAGCCGGCGGGGGCATCGGCGCGGTAGGCGTAGTTCTTGTCCAGCCGCTCCATCAGGTAGTCGCCGTAGCGCACCGGGGCGTATCGGGGCGGGTGTTCGGGGTCGGTGCAGGTGGGCAGGCACTCGATGCGCGAGTCCATCGACGGGTCGAAGAAATACGGCAGCGAATAGCGGTCGCCGGTGGAGCGGTTGATGACGCGGTGCGGCGTCGAGACGAAGCGGTCGTTGGTCCAGCGCGCCAGCATGTCACCGACGTTGAGCACGTAGGTGTCGGGAATCGGCGGCGCTTCGATCCAGTCGCCGCCGCGCGGCCGCACCTGCAGGCCGCCCGAGTCGTCCTGCGCGAGCAGGGTGACGATGCCGTAGTCGGTGTGCGGCGCCGAGCCGATGCCCCCGTCCTCGCCGGTGGGCTGCGGTGGGTAGTGCAGCAGGCGCAGGAAGGTCGTCGGCTTCTCGAAATGGTGGTCGAGCGCGGTGGCCGGCAGATCGAGGCTCAGCGCGACCAGCCGCACGACATGCCGGCTGAGCGCATCGACCTCGGCGATGTAGCGCTCGATCGCGCCCTTGAACCCGGGCAGCCACGCCGGCCACTGATTCGGACCCTGCAGCGGCAGCCCCGCGAGCAGGCCAGGATCATCCGCCGGAAGCTCGTGCATCAGCATCAGCGATTCGCTCAGGTTCGGGCGGGTGACGGCGGCGACGCTCGACGTGCGGATCGTCGAAGTCGCGAGCCCCATGTAGCCGCGGTGCTGCGCATTGATCGCGACCGACCGCTTCTGCGCATCGCTCGCCGCATGGAACTCGCGCGACGCGGCGAAGGCTGCGGCTCGTGTGGCGGGGGCGACGGTGTGCCCGGCCAGGTAGGCGAAGCCGACGCTGCCGAGCGCGTCGCCGAGGGCTCGTGCGACCGCCGGGGCGCGGCTGTCTGCCGCATCGAGGCGACCGCCGAGATCGATGAGAGGAATGTCCATGAGAATTCGGTGGGCGACTATAAATGCCGACGTTCGCGGCGCTTAGCCCGGCCTCCAAAAAGCACCTTCCATGCCACTTGGGCCGCGGCACAGGACTTGCACCCTCCACCCCCATGACCCCGCTGGCCCGGAAGCTGACATTCAGCCCGATCGTTCATCTGGAAGAAGCGATCCGGCGCGAGCGGCTGACGCGGCACATCCTCGACGCGCCGCCGAGTTCGGCCCGTCTGACGCTGGTGCTCGCACCAGCCGGGTTCGGCAAGACGACCGCCCTGGCGCAGCTCGCCGCCGCGCTGGAAACGGAGGGCGAGCAGGTGGCCTGGCTCAACTGCCATCCGCAGGACCGCGATCCGGGCCTCTTCGTCGAAGACCTCGGTCGCGCCTGGGAGGCAGCAGGCGTGCAGGGTCCCAGCATCGGCATGGGCGTGGCCGACATGTGCCATGCGCTCGGGACGTTCGCCCCCCGCGTCACGCTGTTCGTCGATCGCTACGAGCTCGCCTCCAGCGTCGAGGTCGACGAACTGCTGGAGAGCTTCGCGCTGCTCCTTCCGGCCGAGGCACGCTGCATCGTGGCGAGCCGCGTGCCGCCCTGCCTGCCGCTCACGCAGATGCAGCTCGACGGCCAGCTGCGCGTCGTCGACGTCGAGCCGCTGCGCTTCACCGATGCCGAAGCACGCGATCTGCTGACGTCGACGCTGCCCGACGCCTCGGTGCACCGCATCATCGAACGCGCCGCGGGCTGGCCTTTCGTGCTGCAGCTCGCGCGGCTGCGCATGGCGGCCGGCGGCGGCGCGTCGATCCTCGCGGCGAGCCCTGCGGACCTGCCGATGCACGAAATGTTCGAGTACCTCGCCACGCAGGTGTGCTCGTCGATGCGGGCCGACGACGTCGAGTTCCTGGTCGATGTCGCGGTGCTCGAGAGCATCGACATCGCGTCGGCGAACGCGCTCAGGCAGCGCACCGACAGCGCGAGTCACATCCAGCGCCTGACGCTGATGC
>CAZZWY010000287.1:0-5843 GCA_964657785.1 uncultured Acetobacteraceae bacterium | reverse complement strand
GCTGACAGGACTGTATGCCATCTCCACAGTCTTGCTCATACGCAAGCAGCTGCCGCTGAAGTCGATCGTCGACGAAGCGCTTGCGCTGCCCGGCTGCGAGTCGGTCAAGGACTTGATCGTCTACCGCCGCACCGGTGGCAAGGTGACGTGGAACGAAGCCCGCGACCACTGGCTGCACGACGAGATCGCCGACCAGCCCGACACCTGCGAGCCCGAATGGGTGGGCGCCGAGCACCCGCTCTTCCTGCTCTACACCTCGGGCTCGACCGGCAAGCCCAAGGGCGTGCAGCACTCGACCGGCGGCTACCTGCTGCACGCCGCGCTCACGACGAAGTGGACCTTCGACCTGCAGCCCGACGACGTCTTCTGGTGCACCGCCGACATCGGCTGGGTCACCGGCCACACCTACATCGCCTACGGGCCGCTCGCGCTCGGCGGCACCGAGATCGTCTTCGAGAGCGTGCCGACCTACCCCGATGCGGGCCGCTTCTGGAAGATGATCGAGCGCCACAAGGTGACGGTCTTCTATACCGCGCCGACGGCGATCCGCTCGCTCATCAAGGCCGCCGAATCGAACCCCGCGGTCCATCCCGACCGCTACGACCTCTCGAGCCTGCGCATCCTCGGCTCGGTCGGCGAGCCGATCAACCCGGCCGCCTGGGAGTGGTACCACAAGCACATCGGCGGCGGCCGCTGCCCGATCGTCGACACCTTCTGGCAGACCGAGACCGGCGGCCACATGATCACGCCGCTGCCGTTCGCGACGACGCTCGTCCCGGGCTCCTGCACGCTGGCCTTTCCGGGGATCGCCGCGGCGATCGTCGACGAAGCCGGCAACGACGTACCGAACGGCACCGCCGGCATCCTGGTCGTGAAAAAGCCGTGGCCGAGCATGATCCGCACGATCTGGGGCGACCCGGAGCGGTTCCGGAAGAGCTACTACCCCGAGGACTTCCAGGGCCGCTACTACCTCGCCGGCGACGGCGCGGTGCGCGACGCCGAGACCGGCTACTTCACGATCACCGGCCGCATCGACGACGTGCTCAACGTCAGCGGCCACCGCATGGGCACGATGGAGATCGAGTCGGCGCTCGTCTCCTGCACCGAGCTCGTCGCCGAGGCCGCGGTCGTCGGCCGCCCCGACGACACCACCGGCGAGGCGATCTGCGCCTTCGTCGTGCTGAAGGGCCCGCGGCCGACCGGCGACGAAGCGAAGGCGGTCGCGAAGAAATTGCGCGACTGGGTCGGCCGCGAGATCGGCCCCATCGCCAAGCCGAAGGACATCCGCTTCGGCGACAACCTGCCGAAGACGCGCAGCGGCAAGATCATGCGACGCCTGTTGCGCTCGGTGGCGAAGGGCGAGGCCATCACCCAGGACGTCTCGACGCTCGAGAACCCGGCGATCCTCGACCAGTTGGCGCAAGCCAATTGACCGATGCGGCCATTGCCGGGGGGCGCTTCCCGCCGGCAGGCGCGGGCGCGACGAGGACGGCCACCCCGTGTCGTGGCAGGGCACCGCGGCGATCGAGGCGCCGAACGCGGCGCTCGCGGTTCGAAGAAGCCCCTCGAGGCCGACCCGGCGACCGCGGGGGCGCCTGAAGGCCGCCGGCGCGGGGCCCGCGCGTCAGGACAGCATCGGTCGCTCGCCGATCGCGTGGAAGATCGAGGCGACCTTGTAGGGCTTGCGCAGCGTGATGTCGGCGAGCTCGGTGAAGATGTTCGCGTCAAGGTCGTTGAGGAGCACCAGCGCGAAGGTCCTGTCGTCGTTGCCGAGGGTGCCGGCGCGCATGTCGGCGAGCAGCTGGAACGCCGCCGCGGCGTGGCCGGTGCCGAGGATCAGCGCGTCGTAGCGGCCGCCCTGCAGCTTGCTGCGGGCGCCTTCCGGGCTCGAGACTTCGTCGATCGAGGCGAGGCCGAGCTCGGCCGCCACCGAGGCGATCGTGCGGCGCAGGACGAAGCTGGATTCGACCAGCAGGACGCTCGGCGCGGGAAGATTCTGGACGTTCATGCGGCGTCTCCGTCGATGCCGGCAATCGCCTCGTTGGCGAGGGCACGCAGGGCATTCAGCACGGCGCGCTCCATCGCGTCGATCCGGCGCGGCTCGGTGTCGATGACGCAAAGGGTGCCGACGCATTCCCCGGACGGCGCGTTGAGCGGCGCACCGGCGTAGAAGCGGACGTGCATCGGCCCGGTCACGAACGGATTGTCGGCAAAGCGCTCGTCGAGCGACGCGTCCTCCACGATCATCAGCCCCGGCTGCAGGATGGCGTGGCCGCAGAACGAGATGTCGCGCGGCGTTTCCGACGCGTCCAGGCCGTGGCGCGACTTGAACCACTGGCGATCCGCGTCGACCAGGCTGACGAGCGCGATCGGCATGTTGAGTTCTTCGGCGGCAAAGCGCACGACCCGGTCGAAGCGCTCCTCGGCGGGGGTGTCGAGCAGCATCAGGCCGTGAAGCGCCTGCAGCCGCTCGGGTTCGTTCAGGGGGAGGCGGGGCGGTTGCATGATGAGGTGGGTGGGTTGAAGGGGAATGCCGCCCGGAGCGCTCGGTGCGGCGTGGCGCGTGTCCGCCTGCCGAGAGCGCTGCGGACGGGCGGTCAACTGAGCAGGTAGGCCATCTCCTCGAGCCGGACGACGACCAGGCTCTCGCGCTGGCCGCCTTCGCTGCGCGTGATCACCTTGAGGTCGCCGGCGGCGCCGATCCGCATGCTGCTGATCTGGCTTTGCAGGGGCGTGAGCCACGATTCGAGCTTCTGCACGGCGACGCCGATGACGTCCGTGTCCGCCGGGCCCGTCTTGACGATGAAGGCGCAGCTGCACGGTGTGATCGACTCGGCGCCGATCGAGGGCATGTTGGAGACGCGCACCGTCCGCTCGCGCCAGTTGACGAGCGCGCTGCCGCCGAGCCGGAGCGTCTCGGTCGCCTTCGCCGGCAGCGCGACGATTCCGACGATGCCGTCCACCGGCGTCGCGTAGTGGCGGCCGGCGCTGAAGACGATGTGCGGTGCCGCGCGCTGCACCCGGGTGGCGGCGTCGCCGTCGCCGTCGCCGGCCTCGACCAGCGTGCCGCTGATGACCACTTCCGGCGCTGCGGCGACGAGTCGGTCGAAATCGATGACCCGCAGTGTTCCGATGCCGTCGACGAGCGCGCGGCCGACCAGCAGCGGTTCATCCGGGGCCGGTCGGATCGCCGCGTCCGACAGGTCGAGCAGTTGCCGCGCCGACTTGACGCACAGGCCCATGCCGAAGCTCGCGTGCGAGGCGACCACCATCCACTCGGTGCCCGGCTCGGCGGTGACGCCGAGCAGCGCGGCCAGATCGATCATCGGCAACTTGCGCCCGCGCCAGGTGGTGACGCCACAGCTGCGGCGGCCGATCTTGAGCGTCGATTCGGCGACGGGTGTCGGCGCCACGCGCTCGATCACGACCGCCGGGATGGCGTAGCAGAGGTCGCGCCCGTCGCTGTCGGCGCCGAGCGAGACGACGGCGTAGCGGGTGGTCGGGACCACGTCGGCGGTCGCTGCCGCCGCCGCCGCTTCGTCGTTCGACCGGTCGTGCCAGACGTTGGTCAGCCGGATCAGGCGGCCGGCGTCGAGAAGATAGACCGGCTCGGCGCCGGAGCCGGCGCTGGAGGCGATCGCCGAATCGAAGAGCTCTTCCGGACGCTCGTCGCGGTAGATGCGCTGCACCTGGTCGGCGCGAACGGTCTGCACGCCGAGCAGCGCGTCGACCGTCACCGCGAGCCGGCCGCTCGCCGATTGCAGAACCAGCAGCCGCGGCTCGTCGTCGGTCACCTCGGGACGCTCGCCGAGCTCGACCCATCGATCGAGCGCGACGACCGGAATCATCGCGCCTTCGATCTGGACCAGCCCCGCGATCGCGCCGGCCCGACGCGGCACGCGCGCGAGACCGCTCGCCGGCATGTCGATCGCGCGCTCGATGTCGCCGACGTCGATCGCGAGTTGCGAGGCGCCGACGCGCACCCGCGCGTGCGCCCGGCGCGCCGCCTCGGGGGCGGCCGCCACACGCGGCGGGGCCGTCGGGCGCGCGAGCGCCAGCGTCGTCATGCGGCGGCTTGGGAGGCGCCGACCCGGCTGAGATCGGCCAGGAGCGACGCGACGTCGCGCGTCGAGGACTCCTGGGTGATCGTCGAGGCGCGGATCGCGTTGATCGAGCGGTTGGTGTTCTCCACCGACTGCTGGATGCGCGAGAAGGCGGCCTCCATCTGCTCCGAGAGCCGGCTGCCGTCGGCCACGCTGCTGACGGTCTGGTGGATCAGCTTGGCGATCTCGCGGGTGGCGTGGGTGGACTTCTCGGCGAGCTTGCGCACCTCGTCGGCGACGACCGAAAAGCCGATGCCGTGGTCGCCGGCGCGCGCCGCCTCGATCGCGGCATTGAAGGCCAGCAGGTGCGTCTGGCTCGAGATCGCGCTGATGGTGTCGACGATCTCGTCAATGTTCGACGCCGCGCGTTCGATCGCGACGATCGCGTCCCGGGAGCGCTGCAGCAGCTTGCTGCCGTCGTCGGCCTCGTGCTGGGTCTGCGCGGCGAGGTCGGTCGAGCGTTCGGCGCCGCGCGCCACGCCCTCGATCGACGCCGTCATCTGCGCCAGCAGCTGGCTGATCGCCTCGACCTTCTGCGCGACCTCGCGCTCGCGCGCGACCTGCGCGCCGACGTCCATCGCGAACTTCACGACCTTGTACGGCTTGCCGTCGATGTCGAGGATCGGGTTGTAGGTCGCCTGGATCCAGCACTCCGCGCCGTGCTTGCCGACGCGCTGGAAGCGGCCTGCCTGGAACTTGCCCTCGCCGAGGTCGGCCCAGAAATCGCGGTAGGACTGCGACTGCACCAGGCTTTCGGTGCAGAACATGCTGTGGTGGCGGCCCTGGATTTGCGCCAGCGTGTAGCCGAGGCTGCGCAGGAAGTTGCTGTTCGCGGTCAGGATGTTGCCCTGCATGTCGAACTCGATCACCGCTTGCGACAGGCTGATCGCGTCGAGCTTGCCCTTGATCTCGGCGGCGTTGCGCATCTCGTGGGTGATGTCGGTCGCGAACTTCACGACCTTGAAAGGCTTGCCGCTCGCATCGAAGACCGGGTTGTAGGACGCCTGGATCCACACGTCCTGCCCCGACCGCGAGATGCGGCGGAACCGTCCCACCTCGAATTCGCCGCGGGCGAGCCGGTCCCAGAAGACGAGGTATTCGGGCGAGCGCGAGAACGCCGGATCGCAGAACAGCCGGTGATGCTGGCCGACGATTTCCTCGAGCGAAAAGCCGAAGACGTCGATGAAGTTCTGATTCGCGGTGAGGATGCGGCCGTGGATGTCGAACTCGACCACCGCCTGGACGCGGTCGACGGCCGACATCTTGCCGCGGAAGTCGGCCTGCTGGAGCTGGTTCTGGGTGACGTCGGTCGCGAGCTTGACCACGCCGATCGGCTGGCCCTCGGCGTCGAGCACCGGGTTGTAGGTGGCCTGCAGCCAGACGGTGCGGCCGGCCTTGGTCACGCGCTGGAACACGCCCTCGACGATCTCGCCGGCGCGCAGGCGCTCCCAGAGCGCGAGGTATTCGGAGCTCTGCGCGTATTCCGGCGCGCAGAAGGTGGCGTGATGCTGACCGACGACCTCGTCGAGCGTGTAGCCCATCGCCTCGAGGAAATTGCGATTCGCCCGCACGACGTGTCCGCTCAGCTCGAACTCGATCACGCACTGGGCGCGTTCGAGCGCGGCCAGAAGACCCTGGGTGCGGGCGATTTCGGTGGGAGTCTGGTGCGGAGCGGTGAAGGACGGTGTCATCGGTTGCACTCGGTGCGTCGTGGGGGGGCGGTCCTGCGGGACCGTCGCT
>CAZZWY010000286.1:3101-5864 GCA_964657785.1 uncultured Acetobacteraceae bacterium | reverse complement strand
CTCGGCGGCGCGGCGGTAGCGCCACTGCGGCGGAATGTCGGGTGCATCGGTTTCGAGCACGATCGCGGTCTCCGGCAGCTGCGCGGCGAGGCGCCGGATCTGCAGCGCGCGCTCGAAGGTCATCGCGCCGCCGAAACCGAGCCGAAAGCCGAGGTCGACGAACGCCCGGGCCTGCTGCTCGCTGCCGTTGAACGCATGCGCGATGCCGCTGGTCACCGGCGTTCGGCGCAGGTGCTTGAGGAGCGTGTCGGCGGAGCGCCGCACGTGCAGGATCACCGGCAGGTCGAACTCGCGGGCCAGGCCGAGCTGGGCGGCGTAGACGCGCTCCTGGCGCGCCCGGTCGAGGCCGGCGACGAAGTGGTCCAGGCCGATCTCGCCGACGGCGACGAGGCGCGGGTCGTCGCGGTGCGCGGCGAGCGCGTCACGAACGGCGCCGAGATCGGCGTCGCTCGCCGCGTCGACGCAAAGCGGGTGGATGCCGAGGGCGTAGGCGAGGCCGTGCCGGTGCGCGAGCGCACGCACCGCGTCGAAGGTCGACGGCCGCACCGCCGGGATCACGATTTGAGTCACGCCCGCGGCACGCGCGCGGGCGGCGACATCGTCCCGGTCGCGTTCGAACTCGGGGGCGTCGAGGTGGCAGTGGGTGTCGATCCACATGGTCGGGGCGATGATGCCTGTTCCACGCGCGCTCGCCACGCCCGCCACCCCACTGCCCCCGCCGTCCCATCGCGCTCGCCGCGTGTCCCGCCCCGCCGACTCTGCCGAACCGCGCTGCGATCGGCTACGCTTCGCAGTCACCCGACCGAACGCAACGCCAGCCGAACTCGCCATCGCGGAGCCCTCATGGCCGACAGCCCCTCCTCCGAGAGCGCCGAAAAGCACGACGCCGCCAAGGACAACGACGAGAAGATGCGCAAGCGCGTCGACAAGCTCGTCGCGCAAGCCGCCGCCACCAGCAGCGGTTCGATCGAGCTCGCCGGCCGGCGTCTCGACTACACCGTCCAGGCGGGCTTTCTTCCGGTCGTCGCCGAAGGCTTCGACGGCGCGCTGGGCGAAGCGCAGGCGGCGGTCATGGCGACCAGCTACCTGCTCGATGACGCGGATGCGCGCTCGCGTCCGGTCTGCTTCGCCTTCAATGGCGGCCCGGGGTCGGCGTCGATCTGGCTGCACCTCGGCGCGCTCGGTCCGAAGCGGGTGGTCACGCCCGACGACGGCAGCATGCCGGAGGCGCCTTACGAGGTCGCCGACAACCCGCAAAGCTGGTTCGAGCATTTCGACCTCGTCTTCATCGACCCGCCGCACACCGGCTGGTCGGTGGCGGCGAGCGCCGAGGCGCGCAAGAAGTTGCTGTCGGTCGACGGCGACGTCGCCGCGCTGAGCGAGGTGATCCGCGTCTGGCTGACACGCCACAAGCGCTGGGGGTCGCCGATCTATCTCGCCGGCGAGAGCTATGGCACCACCCGCGGCGCGGCGATGGCCGACACGCTGCAAAGCGCCGGCGTCGCGCTCTCCGGGCTGATCCTGGTCTCCTGCGCCATGGACCTGCAGAGCATCGTCTTCGCACCGGCGAACGATTTGCCCTTTGCGCTCTTCCTGCCGGCCTTCGCGAACGTGTCGCAGTACCACGGGCTGCTCAAGGGCGAGCTCGGCGCGTCGGCTGCCGCGGCGCGATCGGCGGCGGAGCGCTTCGTGGACGAGGAGTACGTGGCCGCCCTGCACGCCGGCGCCCGGCTCGACGGGAAGCGCCGCGACCGCGTCGCTCGCCGGATCGCCGAGCTCACCGGTCTGCCGCAGTCCCTCGTCGAAGAGAAGAATTTGCGCGTCGGCGACCAGGCCTACTTCATGGAGGCGCTGCGACCGCAAGGCCGCATCGTCGGCCGGCTCGAGGCGCGCGCCACCGCGCCCGCAGCCGCGAGCCGTGGCGGCGAGATGGAATTCGACCCCGGGATCGAGGCAATCGCGCCGGCCTACACCATGGCGGCCATGGCCTACTTCGGCGAACAGCTCGGCATGGCCACCGAGCTGCGCTACGAAGTGCTCTCGCTCGACACCCACAAGGCCTGGAACTGGAATCGCGGCGAAGACAAGGGCAACGGCTTTGCCACGACGAGCCCCGACCTGGCGCGCGCGCTGCGCCGCAACCCGCATCTGAAAGTCTTCGTCGCCAGCGGGCGCTACGACCTCGGCACGCCGTACAGCGCGAGCGACTGGTCGCTCGCGCAACTCGACGCGCCGCCCGACGTGCTGACCCGTGTCCGCCATCACTACTACGACGCGGGGCACATGATGTACACCCGCCAGGCCGATCTCGTGCAACTGAAGGCCGATCTGGCCGCGTGGCTCGTGACCTGATCCGGATCTCGCAACAGGGAGCCGGGAGCCGGCCGGCGAGGGGGTGACCGGCACGAGTGGCTGCGGGCCGGAAGCCGAAACCGACAATGAAGGCGGCTCGCGCACCGCCCGCCGCGGCGCAAAAACCTTCGTCAACCGAACGAGGCTCGGCCGAGTCGGCGCGTTGGTCAGACCCTCGCCGCTGACAGGAATCAACCGTCGTGCTACTGTTGAGGCGCTGTCCCGGTGGCGTGGATGGGGCGGCGTCGGCGGGCCCTCCGGGGCGCGAGTCACGTGCCCCTTCGCGGATGCAGATGATGAAAAAGGCAGCGCTGTACAGCCGCTCTCGCAAGCCCGCCGCGGCGTCGATTCCGATAGCGGCGGAGGAGCCGCCGACCGCGGCCCCGGCCAGCGCCGCGACCGGCCTTGGGG
>CAZZWY010000286.1:0-3091 GCA_964657785.1 uncultured Acetobacteraceae bacterium | reverse complement strand
CCCGCGCCAAGGCACTCGTAGTGCGCAACGAGCGGCCGCTCTGGGCCAGCGCGCTCGCCTTGCTGGTGGTGTGCGGCCTCGCGTTGAACGCCAACCGCGGGCCGGGCACCGCGCCGCTCACGCTCGACCGGATCGACAAGGCGATGCGCAAGTCGCTCGACGACAAGCCGCTCGCCGCGCCCACCGCGCGCGCCTACGAGGCGGTGCTGCCGTCGGTCGTGCGCATCGTCGGCCTGATGACCGAAGGCGACGACGGCAAGGACAGCGACGAGCCGGGCAGGCACGGGCCGGTCGAACGCGGCATCGGCTCGGGCGTCGTGATCGTCGACAACGGCACCATCCTCACCAACCTGCACGTGGTGAGCGGCGCCAAGCGCATCCGCGTCACTTTCATGGACGGTACCGAAACCGACGCGTCGGTCATCAACACCCAGCCCGAGAACGATCTGGCGGTGCTGCGCGCGAAGACGATCCCCGACGACCTGGCCGCCGCCACGATGCGCTCCACCGCCGACCTGCACCCGGGCGACGCGGTGATGGCGATCGGCTTTCCGTTCGGCATCGGGCCCTCGGCGTCGTCCGGCATCGTCTCGGGCCTGAAGCGCGAATTCCGCTCGCCCGAGGGCCAGCAGAAGCTCACCAACCTGATCCAGTTCGACGCCGCGGCCAATCCCGGCAATTCGGGCGGGCCGCTGGTCACGATGGACGGCGCCGTCGTCGGCATCGTGACCGCGATCCTGAACCCGTCGCACCAGCGCGTCTTCATCGGCATCGGCTTTGCCGTGCCGATCGAGAACGCGGCGGCCGCGGCCGGCATGCCGCCGTTCTGAGCGCCCGTTCCGGGCCCGTCTCGTTTCAGTTTCCTCTCATCACCCGGGCCCGCCCATGCAACCGACCCCCGTCAGCGCCCAGGCTTCGACCCTGATGGAGCAGGTGCTCTACGAAGTCAAACGCGTCGTCGTCGGGCAGGACGTGTTCCTCGAACGGGTCATGGTCGCGATGCTCGCGCAAGGCCACCTGCTGGTCGAGGGGGTGCCGGGCCTGGCCAAGACGCTGACGGTCAAGACGCTCGCGCAGACGCTGCGCGGCAGCTTCAAGCGCATCCAGTTCACGCCCGACCTGGTGCCGTCCGATCTGGTCGGCACGCGCGTCTTCAACCCGCGGACGGGTGAATTCTCGACCTCGCTCGGGCCGGTCTTCACCCACCTGCTGCTCGCCGACGAAATCAACCGCGCGCCGGCCAAGGTGCAGAGCGCGCTGCTCGAGGTGATGCAGGAACGCCAGGTGACGATCGCCGGCGAGACGCACAAGGTGCCCGAGCCCTTCCTCGTCATGGCGACGCAGAACCCGATCGAGACCGAAGGCACCTACCCGCTGCCCGAGGCGCAGGTCGACCGCTTCATGATGAAGGTGCTCGTCGACTACCCGAGCGAGGACGAGGAGTTCGTGATCGCGCAGCGGGTGACCGGGCCGGCCACCACGGTCTCGGCGGTCGCGAGCATGGGCCAGCTCGCCGAGCTGCAGCAGGAATGCCGCAAGGTGTATGTCGATCCGTCGCTGATGCAATACGCGGTTCGCCTCGTGAGCGCGACACGCCGGCCCGACGCCTATGGCCTCGGCGACCTGACGAAGTACCTGACCTACGGCGCGAGCCCCCGCGCGACGATCGGCCTGATCGAGGGCGCCCGGGCGCTCGCCTTCATGCGCGGCCGCAGCTACGCGCTGCCCGAGGACATGACCGGGCTGGTCGGCGACGTGCTGCGCCACCGGCTCGTGCTCTCGTACGAAGCGCTGGCCGACGGGCTCAACGCCGACCAGATCGTGCAGCGGGTGATGAAGCGCATCCCGGTGCCCGACAAACCGCTCGCGCCGGCCCAGGCCCCGTCGCTCTCCGAATGATCCAGGCGGAATGATGACTGCGCGACCGATGGCCGCCGGGGCCCCGACCCGCCCGCGCGCGAACGCCGAGGCCCTGCTCAAGCGCCTCGAATGGACGGTGCTGCGCCGCCTCGACGGCCTGCTCCAGGGCGACTACCGCACGCTCTTCCGCGGCGCGGGGCTCGACCTGGCCGACCTGCGTGAATACCAGCACCACGACGACGTGCGCCACATCGACTGGAACGTCACCGCGCGCCTGCAGCAGCCGTACGTGCGGCAGTTCACCGAAGACCGCGAACTCACCGCCTGGTTCCTCGTCGACCTGAGCGCGAGCGTCGATTTCGGCTCCGACGAACTGACGAAGCGCCGCGTCGCTTGCGAGTTCGTCGGCGCCCTCGCCCGCCTTCTGACCCGCCACGGCAACCGCGTCGGCGCCCTGCTCTACGGTCACGGCGTCGACACCATCGTGCCTTCCGGCAGCGGCCGCGTGCACGTGCTGCACCTGTTGCAGCGCATGACCACCCGGCCGCTCGAATCGCCCCCCGGCGTGACGCGCCTGCGCGATCTGCTCACGGCCGCGCTCGGCCTCGTCAAGCGCCGCAGCACCGTCTTCGTGGTCTCGGACTTCATCAGCGAGCCCGGGTGGGAGAAGTCGCTCGCGCAACTGGCGATGCGCCACGAGGTGACGGCGGTGCGGCTTTTCGACCCGCTCGAGATGGAGTTCCCCGACCTCGGCCTGATCATGATGCGCGACGCCGAAACCGGCGAGCAGATCGTCGTCGACACCCGGGAACGAGGCTTTCGCGAGCGCTACGCCGCGGCCGCCGAACGGCGCGAGACGGCGCTGCTCGACGCCCTCGCGCACGCCGGCGTCGACACGCTCGAGCTCGCGACCGACGATGACCTGATGAGCGCGATCCTGCGCTTCGCCGATCTGAGGAAGCAGCGCAGCCGGCTCGCCAACTGGAGCGGCCGCCCGGGGCGCGCGGGCGCGGCGTCGCATCTTTCTTCGCGGGCGGCTGCATGACCCCGCCATTCGGCATCACTTTCATCTGGCCGACCGTCCTGTGGGCGCTGATCGCCGTGCCGCTCCTGGTGCTGCTCTACCTCTTCCTGTTGCGCAAGCGCAAGAAGACGACCTTGCGGTTCGCGCACCTCGGCCTCATCAAGGAAGCGCTAGGCAAGCGCAGCGCCTGGCGGCGCCACGTACCGC
>CAZZWY010000285.1:0-5871 GCA_964657785.1 uncultured Acetobacteraceae bacterium | reverse complement strand
ATGCCCGCGTGCGAGCGCTCGAAGCGACCGCGAGCCCATGACCGCCACCGAACAGGCCTTCACCTTCGACTGCGCCGGCGAGACGCTCGTGGGCATCCTCAGCCTGCCGCCCTCGAGCACGGCGCTGGACGCGGTCGGCGTCGTCATCGTCGTCGGCGGGCCGCAGTACCGCATCGGCAGCCATCGGCAGTTCGTGACGCTCGCTCGCCGACTCGCGCGCGCGGGGCATCCGGTGCTGCGGTTCGACTACCGCGGCATGGGCGACAGCCCCGGACCGCTGCGCAGCTTCGAGGCGTGCAGCGACGACATCGCGGCCGCGATCGATGCGTTCCACGCGCGCGTGCCCGGCCTCGGCGGCGTCGCGCTCTGGGGCCTCTGCGACGGCGCGTCGGCATCGCTTCTGTACCTCGAGCGGGAGCGGCGTGATTCGCGGGTGCGGGGGCTGTGCCTGGTCAATCCGTGGGTGCGCTCGGCGGCGAGCCTGGCGCGGACCCACGTCAGGCATTACTACCGCCAACGATTGCTGCAGCCCGCGTTCTGGCGCAAGTTGTGTCGGGGTGAGGTCGCCGGAGCCGCGTGGCGCGGCCTGCTCGCCAATCTGAAGCTCGCGCAGACTGGCGCGGGACGGGACGCGGGGCCGGTCGCGACCTTCCAGAGCCGCATGGCGAGTGCGTTCGCCACCTTTGCCGGCCCGACGCTGCTGCTGTTGAGCGGCGACGACTACACCGCCCGCGAGTTCGTCGAATTCGCTGCCGCGGACGCCACCTGGACGCGCGCCCTCGCCCGCGATTCGGTCGAGCGGGTCGACCTGCCCGGCGTCGATCACACGTTTTCCACGTCCGAGGCGCACCGCAGCGTCGAAGACCGCACGCTCGCCTGGCTCGACAGCGTGGCCAATCGCCGACACGGCGTGCCGCCGGCTGGCGAACGGCCCGCGCCGCGCGTTCTCACCATGACCACCCCGTGAGTGCTGCACCGCGTTCGGCGCTCGGCCTGCTCGGCGGCGTGTTCAAGGAGCATGGCCGCTTCTGGGGCGCCCTCTACATCGTCCACCAGCTGCTGGCGCGCGCCACCGGCGGGCGCGTCCGACTCGTTCCCTATGCGTTCGTGGCGCAGCCCATCGGTCCCACCGCCTTCGCCTCGCTGCGCGACGACCCGAAAACCGCCGTTCGCCAGGTCGGCCCGCAAGACGTCCTGACCGAGCGCTTTCCGCGCCCGCAGGCGGTCAACGGCAGCCGCTGGCGCAGCGGCGCCGAATGCTATGCGGTGCAGGTCGAGGGCACCTTCGCCGGCCATCTGTGGCTGAGTCGGGGCTTTCATTCGGAAGACGAGGTGCGCTGCGACTACCGCCTCGGTCAGGCCACGGTCTGGGACTTCGACGTCTACATCGCGCCGGCCTACCGGCTCGGGCGCACGATGGCGCGCCTCTGGAAGGGCGTCAACGTCGCCCTCGCGGAACAGCGCGTGGCCTGGACGTTGAGTCGCATCTCGCTGTTCAACCGCGCATCGCTGAACGCTCACCAGCGGCTGGGCGCGGTACGGCTTTCGACGGCCGTCTTTCTCGTCGCCGGCCGGCTGCAGCTGGCGTTCTTCACCCGCTCGCCCTTCGTCCATGTGTCGGTTCGAGACGGGCAGCGGCCCGTGGTCGACCTGCGGGCGCCGGAGCCGCTGTGATGCCGCGCCGGGAGAGCTCGACCGCTCGGCGTTCCGCTGCAAGCTCGGTCGCGCGACCGCTGTACGGCGTCAGCGTCTTTCTGGTCGCGTACGGGTCGCTCTACCCGTTCGAGTTCGTGCGCCCGGCGTCCGATGCCGAGGCGTGGCGCGTCTTCATCACCAACCTGAGTCTCTGGACCTCGGCCGGCGATGTGGTCGGCAATGTCCTGCTCTGCATACCGCTCGGCCTGTTCGCCGGCGGCGTGGTCGGCCCCGCGCGACACCGGCGAGCGCTGCTCGCAGCCGTGTTCGGCTTCAATGTCGCGTGGGTGTTCGCCTTGCAGGTCGCGCAGATCTACTTCCCGCCGCGCGACGCCTCGTTGTCCGACGCCTTCTGGAACACCGTCGGCATCCTGCTGGGCATGGGCATCGCCGTGCCCTTCGAACGCATCGCGCAGCGGCCCGGTCGCATCTGGAGGACGGATGCGTTGGTGCCGGTCTGCCTCGTCGTCGCCTGGCTGGCCACCCAGCTCGCGCCCTTCGTGCCGTCGCTCGACTGGCAACTCATGAAGGACGCGCTCAAGCCGCTGCTGCGCGATCCGCAGGTCGAGCCGGTCGCGCTCGTCTTTAGCGCGGCGCGCGTGCTCGCGGCGGGGATCCTGCTCGACGCGATCCTGCTGCCGGGGCAGCCGCGGGTGCGCCGCTTCGCCCTGCTGCTGGGGGCGGTGCTCGGCGCCAAGCTGCTGATCGTCAATCAACGGCTCACGCCGAACAACGTGCTGGGTTTCTCCGCTGGATTCGCCGCCTGGTGTGCCCTCGCGAAGGCCGGCAGGGGACGCAGTAACGGCGTCGCCCTGGCGCTGCTGTTCATCGCCTACACGCTCGAATCGGTACTGCCGTTCCAGTTCCGCGCGTCGCCGGAACCGATGCACCTCCTGCCGTTCGAGGCGTTGCTCGAAGGGGCGATGGAAGTCAACGCATGGTCGCTCGTGGAAGCCGGCTTCGTCTTCGGCGCGATGCTCTGGATGAGCATGCGCTCGGGGGGCTCGGTGACGGGGGTGAGCATCGCGCTGGCGGCGTGGGTCGGCCTGATGGAATGGGCGCAGCGCTGGATCGTCGGACGCACCAGCGACATCACCATGCCGATGCTGGTGTTGGCGATCGGCTTCGTGCTGAAACGGTTGCACGTCGCGCAGGCCGGCCCGTGGAACGATCCCGCCGCGATGCGGCTCGCCGGACAGAGGCCGCCCCATTGAACCCGACCTCCGTCAGCCCGCTGCGGCCGCACCCGCGGAACTTGCCTCGAAGGAAGACATTCATGCATCGCCCTGCCCGCTCGCTGTCCGGCCGCCTTGCCCAAGGCCTCATCGCCGCCGCTCTCGCCTCGACGCTGGCGAGCGCCGCGCGGGCAGAGGGTTTCTCGGGCCAGGGCTGCGGCAACCCGTTCAAGAATCACTACGGCCCGTTCGACTACCGTTCGCACCGCGGCGAGGAGCTCAACCTCGTCGAGCACTTCCACTTCACCCCCGGCGTCGAGAGCCTGACCCGGCCGGTCAACACGACGATGGAGACGATGGCCCAGGACGTCGGCTACACGCTCCATGTCTTTCCCAACCATGCCCGCGCCCTGATGACGATGACGCGCCTCGGCGAAAAGCACAAGACCGATATGCCGCCCGGGGCGAGCTTCACGGTCGAGTGCTACCTGTGGCGCGCCGTGCGATTCGCCCCCGACGACACGGTACCGCGCAGCCTCTACGCCCGCTATCTGGCGAAGAAGAACCGCAAGGAGGAAGCGCTGGCCCAGCTCGCGGCGGCAGAAAAATATGCCGAGGACAACGCCATCTCGCACTTCAACATCGGCGTCAGCTACTTCGAGATGGGCGAGTACGAGCGGGCCGTCGCGCAGGCTCAGCAGGCCAGGACGCTCGGGCTCGAATGGCCGCAGCTCATCGACATGCTCAAGCGCGCCAACAAGTGGCATGAACCCGCGAGCTGACGATCTCGAACTAGCGCCCGAGGCATCAAGTCGTCAAGGCCGCCGCGACTGAAGCTCGCGCCGGACGCGGCGTCGCGACACGGTTTCCCATGTCGAGGATGCTGTCGTACACCCGGGCACACGCGCCATCGTCGCGGTCCGGCATCGCCGACTCCATCCGGGCGAGATAGGTGGGCTCGACCTCGCAATTCCTCTCGAGGAATCGCTGTACCTGATCGATCAGCTCGCCGTGCGAGAACGCGACCGGGCCGAAGCCGTCCCGGTCGTAATCGTAGTAGCCGACGCGCCAGTTGTGACCGCCGCCATAGAACTGATCGCGATCGGGCTGGTAGTAAAACACCTGGCGTCGCAGGAAGGCCATCGTGAAGGCGACCGAGGTGTAATCGGTGATGAAGCCCGCGCTGCGGGCGAAGATCTGCTGGACGCTCGCCTGCAGCGGGTTGGCCACCTCGACATGCTCCGGCGGCTCGAAGGCATCGAGGTAAGGCACCGCGTTCGGATGCGGCATGAAGACGACTCGTTTGCCATGTCGCTTGGCGGTCTCGTGAAGTCGTGCGTCGCGCAGAATGTCTCGCCACTGTCGTGCGTAGTCGGATGCGGCGAATGCTGCCAGCCGCTCGGAGTGACGTGGCGCCACCGTGCGCTCATCGACCAACTGGCCGCGCCACGTCGGCATGACCAGCAGCAGGTCGACCTCGCTGGCGGGCGTTCGGTTGGCGATGCGCAGAAGTCGGTCGTGGCGGGGCAGCCCGGTTCTCTGCACCTCCCGGTCGGTGTAGGGGTACGGGGTGTCGTCACCCACCACCGAGGCGTGTTCGGCCGGGCTGCTCGTGGTGAACAGATCGAATTCCAGCGGCCCGAGCCAGTGGGACAGGTCGTCCTTGATGACGCCGTGCTGCAGGAACGAATAGCGCCATTGCATGCAGTCGCCATAGAGGGTCCGGTCGAATCCGCCGGACACGTACTCGGTGTGCGAAGACACGATCTGTTCGCTGTTGAGAATCAGGAGTTTGCGGGTCAGGCCCGGCGGAACGAGTCGAAACCCTTCGGCCTTCAGGCGCGCCCAGTCGGGCGATGAGCGCGTCAGCAGGAACCAGAGGTTGACCTCGGGATGGTGTTCGCGCACCCAGCGGTACAGATGCTCGGCGTTGTCGTCGGCATCCTCCTCGCGGTCGATGAAGACCCAGGCGCGAGCGAAACGTCGTCGTACCGGCCCGAGCCGCGCGAGCGCCCGAATCAGCCGGACCTTCCATCCCGTCGGCCCGGCCGGAAGCGGCAGTTGACCGCCCTTCCCGCTCGGGAACACAGCGCGCGCCTCCTCGAGCGATACACGCCTTGCCGGTGCCATCGCCGGGCGGTGCGCGCCACCCGGCGGTGCCGCCAGGGTCACCTCGACACGTTCAGCGTCGAGCCGGACTTCCAGATGCCGGCCTTCCGAGACGGCCAGCCAGACGATGCGCTCATGCAGCAGCGTGCGGCCGAAGAAGCGACAGGCGCGCAGCTTGGCATGCGTCGGCGCGCGGGCCATGCCGTCGATGACGAAGGTCTCTGTCGGCAGCGGGCCCTGCACGTAGTAACTCAGCCGTGCCAGGCCCTGGGCGGCGTCGTAGCGATCGAGCAGCACAGGCGTTCGGCGCCGCATCGAACGGTAGGACAGCAGTGCCTGGCGCACCTCCGGACTGGACCCCTGCAGCGGCATCGCCTCGATCGCCGGTTCGGCGAGATGCCGGACGATCCGCCCGACGCTGTCATGGAGCACCTCGGCCGTCGCCGGCGTCACGGTCATCGTCGGCGCCTTCGCACGCATGTCGACGCTGAAGAATCGTCGCAGATCGGCAAGCACCCAGCGCTGCATCCAGGCCGGCGGTGGAGAGCCCGCCTCATCGAAGGCGGCCACCCAGCCGTCTCGCAGATGGCTTCGATAGGTGTCGGGATCCGACCAGCGGGGTGCGTCGGCGCCCTCCGTGTCGCTCGGCGCACTCCCGGGCGCAGAAAGCGGGTTGTCTTCGCCGAGCCAGCCGACGTGGGTGGCTCGGGTCCGTGCGAGCACGCGGACGGCCAGGAGCGCTTCGCCACGCATCCCCGCACCGACCGGCCCGACGAACGATCCGGGGCCAACCATCGACTCGCGGCGGAAGAAGCAGCGCCGCGCTGCGAGCGGAGGATCCGGTTCGGTGTCGAGCGCGACGATTCGCGCCTTTGCACCGAAGTGTCGATTC
>CAZZWY010000284.1:0-5873 GCA_964657785.1 uncultured Acetobacteraceae bacterium | reverse complement strand
GGCGCACTGCCTCGAGCAGGCGCGAGACGGCCGCCGCGTCGCCTTGCTGCAGCCGCGCGAAGGGCAGGACGACGTCGACTTCCTCGGCGCCGCTCGCGACGATCTCGGCGGTGTCGCGCACGGCCCGTTCGAGGTCGGCGGCGCCCTCCGGGAAGTTCGCGACCGCCGCGACGGCGATCCCCGCCGGCAGCGAGCGCCGCGCCAGCCCCGCGAAGCGCGGCCAGACGCAGACGGCCGCGACGTGCCCGAACGGCCCCTGCGCCCGCTCGCAGAGGCACAGGACGTCGGCCTCGGTGTCGGCGTCGTTGAGGCTCGTCAGGTCGAGGCAGGCGAGCGCGAGGCGGGCGTCGCCGATCGGGTCGCGGGCGAGTGTCAAGGTTCGATCTCCGCAATCACGTCCGCGAGCAGCCGGCTCGCGACCGGGCTCGCGGCCTCCGCCTGGGCGAGCGTGTGCGCGTGGCTCAGCGCCTCGCCGGAGAGGCCGGCGGCCATGTTGGTGAGCATCGAGAAGGCGAGCACGCGCAGGCCGAGGTGACGGGCGATCAGCGTCTCGGGCACCGTGCTCATGCCGACCGCGTCGGCGCCGAGGCGCTGGAACATGCGAATCTCCGCCGGCGTCTCGAACTGCGGGCCGACGTGCCAGGCGTACACGCCGTCGCAGAGCGCCACGCCGCGGCGCCGCGCGACGGCGTGGGCGGCGGAGCGCAGGCCGGCGTCGTAGGCGTTCGTCATGTCGACGAAGCGGCCGTCGCCGGGCTCGCCGATCAGCGGCGAGCGCTGCGAGAGGTTGAGGTGGTCGGTGAGCAGCATCAGGCTGCCGGGCGGCGTCTCCGGGCGCAGGCTGCCGGCCGCATTGGTCTGCACCAGCACCGTGCAGCCGAGCGCCTGCAGGGTCCGCAGCGGCGCCTTCATGCCGTCGACCTCGCCGCTCTCGTAGGCGTGACGGCGGCCGCACAGCACCGCCACCGGCCGATCGCCGACCCGGCCGAGCCAGAGTTCGCCGGCGTGGCCCGCGACCGTCGACGCCGGGAAGCCGTCGAGCGCTGCGTAGGGAATGCGCGCTGCGGCGTCGACATGTGCCGCGAGCCCGCCCCAGCCCGAGCCGAGGATCACCGCGACGCGCGGTCGCGCGCCCGGCGCGTGGCGACGGATCGTGTCGAGCGCGGCTTGCGAATTCACCGGACGACCTTCGCGCTGCGCGTTCCGGCGTCGCCCGGGGCTCCGGAGGGACCGCGTCGTGGCGCCCGACGGCCCGTGGCGCTCATACCGCCAGATGCTCCGGGCCGAAACTCTCGGGCAGCAGCTCGCCGAGCGTGAAGCGAGCCCGCAGCGTGGTCCGGTCGCCGACCAGAATCGGCGTGGCGCCGGTCGCGAACTCGCGCAGCTTCTGCCGGCAGCCGCCGCACGGCGTGACCAGCCCGGCACCGTCGCCGACGACCGCGACCGCCGTGACGCGCCGGCCACCGGCCAGCACCATCGCGCTGATCGCACCGGCTTCGGCGCACATGCCCTGCGGGTAGGCGGCGTTCTCGACGTTGCAGCCGGCGTGCAGGCGGCCGTGCTCGTCGCGCACCGCCGCGCCGACCCGAAACCGCGAGTACGGCGCGTGCGCCCGCAACTGCGCGGCACGGGCCGCGTCGAGGAGCGCGGCCTGCGTCGGCTCGTCGGGAACGGCAGGATCGACTTCGGGCATCAACGCTCTTTCAGGTACGGTTGGCCGAGCGCCTTGGGCGCCACCGTGCCGCCGATGAAGCCGGCGAGCAGGATCACCGTCAGCAGGTACGGCAGCGCCTGCACCGCCTGCACCGGCACCTCGCCGATCAGCGGCAGCCGGGCGCCTTGCAGGCGGATCGCGAGCGCGTCCAGAAAACCGAACAACAGGCAGGCCCCGAGCGCAGGAACCGGCCGCCACTTGCCGAAGATCATCGCCGCCAGCGCCATGTAGCCGCGCCCGGCCGTCATGTTCGGCGTGAACGACGCATTCTGCGCCAGGACGAGGTAGCTGCCCGCCAGGCCGCAGAGCACGCCGTTGAGCGTCAGCGCCGCATAGCGCAGCCGCGTCACCGACACCCCGGCCGCATCCACCATGTGGGCGTTCTCGCCGACCGCCCGCAGGCGCAGGCCGAAGCGCGTGCGGTAGACCAGCGCCCAGACGGCACCGACCAGCAGCAGCGCCAGGTAGACGAGGACGTTGTGGCCGAGCAGCCCCTCGCCGACGACCGGACCGAGGAAGCCCCCGACCCCCGGCACCGCCGCCAGCGCCTCGCCGGCGCCCGGCCAGAGCGGATGGATCCGGACCGCATCGCTCACCGGCGGCGTCTGCCCGCCCTGCTTGAACCAGGCGATGCCGAGCACGATCGTGAGGCCGGCGGCGATGATGTCGATCGCCATGCCGGAGACGACCTGGTCGCCGCGGTGGCTGACACAAGCGTAGCCGTGCAGCCATGACAGTGCGACGGCGATGCCGATCGCCAGCAGCAGCGCCAGCGCCGTCGAGCCGAAGACCGCGCCGCCGGCCGCCGCGGCGAAGGCAGCGAAGAGAATCTTGCCCTCCAGGCCGATGTCGATCACGCCGGCGCGCTCCGAGAGCAGCCCGGCGAGGGCGCCGAAGACGAGCGGCGTCGCGATTCGTAGCGTCGAGGCGATCAGCGCGCCGATCAGCGCTTCATCCATGGTGGCGTGCTTCGATGCGTGGATCGATGTGATGGACGGAAGGAGGTGACGCCGTCGGCATCGCGGCCGGACGGCGGCTTCGGCCTTCGAGCAACCCCTGGTGCCGGACACATTCCCAGCAGAATTCGCGCCACGACGGAACACACGTTTGACGATCTGCAGAGGTCCCGGCCCGATGCCGGCGAATGACGATCAGGTGCCCCCGGTTCCGGGATTCCGATGCGCATCGAACACACCGAGTTTGATCGGTTGCCTATTCATTGGAGGATTTTTGAGTAAGCTGAAGGGAGTGGGGAGATCCACGGCACCGGCAAACGAGGGATGAGGCGGCCCGGCGCAAAGGTATTGTCACTGCGCACTACGATCGACGCCGAGGGAAGTCCGTGGCGATGGGTTGCGTCACGGCGCCTCTCCGCGCGATGCAATGGGCTTCCATCGACCTGGACTGAAGTCCCTGACGAGCACGGTGGGCAGGCCCGGTGTCGAACGCTACACAGGAAATGGGGTGCACAGTCATGAGCAGGCGCTTTCTCAGGTGGGTCGAGACATGGATCGAGGAAAACATTCCTCCTGGCGCCAATCCGGACCTGGAGAGCCACGAAACGAAGGCAAAGCGACTGTCGGCGAAACTGTTCGCCGAGGCGGCTTCGGCCGGCTTCACCGACCTCGAGACCGACGAGGAGCGGGCGCGCGTTCTGCCCATGGTGCTGGCCGCAGCCTCGGACAGCACCGACTTTGACATCCGTGCCTATGATCTCAAATCACAACTTGCGCAGGAAAATGAAGATGGCGACTGAGCTCACATAAGGGACCTTGATTTAGAAGCGAGGCTCCGGTGGCTCACCCTATGAGCCAGTCGTCAGCGTCATGGCCTCGGGAGGGCTCGGCAAGGCCGCGGATTAGGCGGGTCCCGCAGGTTCAGCGAATTCGCACCCAGCGCAACTCGGGTGCGTCGTTCGGCCATTGCACGGCCTGCACGTTCCGGCTCGTCGCCCAGGTCAGCGTGCGGCGGTAGAGCGGGATCAACGGCAATTCGTCGCCGACCCGCCGCAGCACCTCGCCGACCATCGTGCGGCGCCGGGCCAGGTCGGGCTCGGTGCGCATCGCGTCGATCATGGCGTCGAGCCGGGCATTGCTGTGGCGCCCGGCGTTGAAGGTACCGAGCCCGGTGGCGCCCCAGCTGCGGAAGAGGGCGTTCAGCGACGACCAGGCGTCGGGCACCGGCGTCCAGCCGAATTCCGCGAGCGCGCTGGTGCCCTGGCTCAGTTTCGGGGAAGAACTGGTTGGTGGGCGAGGAGCGCAGCGTGGTGCGGATGCCCACCTGCGTGAGCATCGCCGTCATTGCCTGGCACACGGCTTCGCGCCAGGGCACGTTGACGCAGTCGAGCACCACGCTGAAGCCCTTCGGATAGCCCGCCTCGGCCAGCAGCGCACGCGACCGGGCCGGGTCGTAGGGCAGCCGCTTGTCGAGCTCGGCCGGCGAGCCGTCGACCTGCGGCGAGAGGAACGCGCCGGTCGGCACCGCGAGTCCGCGCAGCACCTTGCTCACGATCAGGTCGACGTTGATCGCCTGATAGACCGCGCGCCGCACCCGCACGTCCTTGAAGGGGTTGCTGCGTTTGCCGGCGAGCATGGCGTCACTGTCGGGCAGCTCGTCGTGCGCCTGATCGAGGCTCAGGTATTGCTGGCCCAGGGCGCTCGTCTGCAGCAGGCCGATGCCGGACTCCGACTTCAGGCGGGCCACGTCCTGGACCGGCGGGTCGAGCACCATGTCGATCTCGCCCGAGACCAGCGCGGCCAGGCGCGTGGCGTCCGAGCGAATCGGCAGCATCACCACCTCGTCGACGTTGCCCGAGCGCTTGTCGGCCCAGCCCCACCAGCGCGGGTTGCGCTTGAGCACGGTGCGCACGTCGGGCTCGTAGCGCTCCAGCAGGAAGGGGCCGGTGCCGTTGGCGTTGCGCACCGCGAAGGTTTCCTGCTTGGCGTTGAAGTCCTGGGCCCTTTCCACGTTGTGTTTGACCGCCCAGGCCCGGCTCATGATGGGCAGGGCGAACAGCTTCTCGGGCAGCACGGCGTCGGGCGCGGCAAGCAGGACCTCGAGCGTCGAAGCGTCCAGCGCCCTGGCGCCCGTCACGCCCTTGAGCTGGAACGCACGCTGCGACGGCGGTGCGAGCGCGCGCTCGATCGAGAACACCGCGTCGTCGGCGGTGAACGGCGTGCCGTCGTGAAAGCTCACGCCGGGCCGCAGCTTGAAGCGCCAGGCGGTCGGGCCGACGGCCTGCCACGACAAGGCGAGCCCGGGCTCGAGCTGGAACTTCTCGTCGCGATTCAACAGGGAGTCGTAGATCTGGAACACGACCCGCGTGTGGTAGAGCAAGGCCAGGCCGTGCGGGTCCATCGTCTGCGGGTCGAAGGCGCTCGCGATGCGCAGCGTGCCGGCGTGCGCGGCAGTCGCCAGCATGCCGGCCCAGAGCACGGCAACGAGGGCGCACGCAGCGGGCCGGAGGCCGCTCCGAAAGCGGGGAAGATGGAACAGAGGGCTCATCGGACGGGTGGGATCCTGACCCATGCGGAGTCTCCGCGAGGCCGGATCATGGCATCTCGCATGCCAGCCACCCGGCCCTCACGGCCTCGGCAACGCTGCCCGCACTGCGGCCGGCGCATCGCAGCGCTGCGCCAGCTCGTCACCCAGGACCTCGAGCGCCCGGCGATCCAGCGCTCGAAGCGCGTCGGCGCGGGCCGGGTCGTCGGTCGGCAGGAACGACGCCGCACCGAAGTCGCTCAGCACGGCTCGCCCCTGGCCGTCGACGAGCAGGTTGTGCGCGTACAGGTCGCCATGGGTGAGGCCTCGCGCGTGCAGGTGCGCGAGCGCGGCCGCGGCGGCGCGGGCAATCGCCACCGCGTCGCGCGCGGCGAGGTGCAGGCCGTCGGCGTAGACGTCGCGACTGCAGCTTTGCATGCTCGGCGGGCCCGCCAGCGCCGTCCAGTGACTCGCCAGGCGCGGCAGCACCAGGCCGTGCGTGCCCTGCGGGTGATCGGCGAGCTGGCCGAGCGCACCCACCAGGTGCGGATGCTCGCCGGCGGCGAGCGTCGCGGCGATCTCGCTCTCGGGCAGGCCGTCGCTCGTCACCGAGCCTTTGAAAAGCTTCAGCGCCACGTCGCGCGCCGGCGCGCGTGCGGGCCGCCAGACGGCGGCGTGG
>CAZZWY010000283.1:0-6069 GCA_964657785.1 uncultured Acetobacteraceae bacterium | reverse complement strand
ATCGATGCCGTTGCCGATCAGGGTAGGGATCGATTCGGCGGGATCGACATCGTCGTCGCGAACGTCAGCGCACTCGCCATCAGCAACGACGAGGCCGGCTGGCAACGCGGCTTCGAGGTCGACATGATGGGCACGGTGCGCCTCGTCGACGCGACGATGCCGTGGCTCGAGAAGAGCGCGCACGCGGCCATCGTCACCATCGCGAGCGTTTCCGGCCGCGAGATCGACTTCGCCGCCGGCCCGTACGGCGCCTTCAAGGCGGCGATCATCCACTACACGCAGGGGCTCGCGTTCCACCTCGCCGCCAAGCGCATCCGGGCCACCTCGGTGTCGCCCGGCAACACCTACTTCGAGGGCGGCGTCTGGCAGCAGATCGAGACCGGCAACCCCGCGCTCTACGCCACGGCGCTCGGCCTGAACCCGACCGGGCGCATGGGCACGCCGCAGGAAATGGCCAACGCCGTCGCCTTTCTCGCGAGCCCCGCAGCGAGTTTCGTGACCGGCACCAACCTCGTCGTCGACGGGGCGCTGACGCGCGGCGTGCAGCTCTGATGAGCGGCGCCTTTCCAGGAGGGCCCCTTCGATGCTGACCATTACCGCGATCATTCGCGTCAAACCCGGCTGCGAACAGGCGATGCACGACGCACTCGCCGCCGTCGCCGAGAACGTGCGGTTGAACGAGCCCGGCACGGCCGGCTTCTTCGTCTCGCAGGACACGAGCGACCCGTGCGTCTTCACGACCTACGAACGCTTCGTCGACCAGGCGGCGATGGACCGGCACAACGGCTCGGCGACGGTCGCCCACTTCTTCGGCCTGGCCCAACCGATGCTGGACGGCGACGTGACGCTGGTGACGGCACGCGAGGTGTCGGCCAAGGTGTAAGGGTGCTTGGGCAGCGAGCGCAGAGAGACCGCGCGACTTTTCTCGAGCAGATCGCGGACACGTTGCGCGCCGAGTTCTCGGACGGGCCCGAGTCGTTGGTTGACGCGGGAGGTACCTGCGAATTCGCGGCTGCCAGCTGACGCCTGCAGCTAGCGCGCGTCCGGGGCAACGGACCGGGGACCGCCCGCCGACAACGAGTTTCGCCAATGGACCTCAGGCGATTTCGATTTTCGTATCTCCCTACGGCGTGTCGGAACAGCCGGAACCCCAAAATATTGGGAACCGTCGGCAGCCCGGGTAGGGTATCCGTCCCGCCGCTCAATGCACCGCAAAGCGCTCAAGTTCAGCCGGTTTTTGACGTAAATACTGATCCCAACTCGGTGAAAACAGCGCACCGCCCGAATGACCCATTTCGTCGCCGAACGGTCGCCGGACGGAAAGTTCCCGCATGTCACTCCCTTCTTCGCTCACTCTTCGGCGGTTTCGATCGTGCCTCACCGTGCTGGCCATGGCGATGGGGCTCGCACCGATCCGTCCGGCGAACGCGGCAGAACTTCCGCAGCCGGACTGGCTCCCGACGATCAGCGGCTTTGGCACGGCGGGCGTGCTCAAGACCGATGCCGCGGCAGTAGCTTTTCGGCGCAGCGGCCAAGCCTACGGCACCAAAGGCTCGCAGATCAATCCGGAGGTCGACAGCGACCTGGGTTTGCAGGCCAACCAACAGCTGCTGCCGTGGCTCTCCGCCATGGCGCAAGCCGTTGCGATGCGCAGGGATCAGCGCGACATCAACGTCGAAGCGGAATGGGCGTTCCTGCGCGTCGAGCTTTCCGAAGATGTCACCGTGCGCGCGGGGCGCCTCGGCATGCCGACTTACGCGCTCTCCGACAGGCGCCTTGTCGGGTATGCCCAGACCACCGTGCGCCCACCCGAAGAGGTTTATGAACTCGACCTGTTTCGCCACCTCGACGGTGTCGACGTTCGCCGGAGCACGTCGACCCCCGTCGGAGACGTCGAGCTCCAGGGCCTGGCCGGGAAGAGCAAGTTTCAGATCAACCAGAACCGCGTACCGGTCGAGAATGTTCTCGGGTTCAGCGTGACCTGGATGCCCACGGTGGGTGTCACCGTCCACGCCGCGCGCGTGCGGGGCGACGTGATCCGTGGAAGCCTCGTCGATCGCTACACGTTCAGTGGAGTCGGCGTGCTCGTCGATCGTGCGAACTGGATGGCGCAAGCGGAATATGTCACCCGCCACTCGGCACACGCGCCAGAGGCCATCGATGCGCAAGGCTGGTACGTGCTGGGCGGCTGGCGTTTCGGCTCGCTGTTGCCCTACACGGGTTTCGCGCAAGCGCGCAATCGCAGCGGCGGTGGTCCCGCCGTGTCGGCCCCACAGCGGACCACCACCGCTGGCTTGCGGTGGGACTTCCGCCAGGACTTGGCCCTCAAGGCCCAGGTCGATCGCGTCGACGCGATGGGCGGCTACGGTCTCAGTTTCGTGTTACCGACGAGCGCCTTGGGCGGCTCAGCCGGCTTGACTCGACCCGTCAACGTCGTCGCGCTGGCGCTCGACTTCCTGTTTTGATCGCATGCGCAGCCTATCGGTTTTCTTCCTTCTCGGCGTGGCACTCGGGGCTGCGCCAGCCTTTCCTTGTCTGGCTGGGGAGGAAGCGGCTGTGACGATCGTCAACCCCGCCGCCGGTGCACCGTCGCAAGAACTGGTTCGCAATGCTTATCTGTCCGGCAGCACTGTGCTCTTACCGTTCGACCTGCCATCGACCTCGCCCCTGCACGATGATTTCTACCGTCACGTGATCGGTCGAGAGCCGGCCCAGGTCAAGGCTGCCTGGGCACGCATCGTTTTCACCGGACGCGGGCTACCGCCGAAGATCCTGCCCGACGTGGCTGCAGTCAGGCGTGCCGTCGCGGGCAACCCGAGAGCAATCGGCTATATCGGCGTCCAGGATGTCGATGCAAGTGTCAAGGCGGCCCCATTTCCGATCGCCGTGCCGGAGTGAGGGCCGATGTCCTGGCGGTCAATCATCAGTGAACAGGAGCCGTCGAGAAAGAAGTCCGTATTCCAGCGCGCGATGCATCCCTGGTTTTGGTTGATGGCCGTCGGCGGAACACTGCTCGGGGTTATCTGGCTGGCTACTTTTCAGCTGTCCCGGGTCGAACTTCGGCATGCTGCACAAGAGTCGGATTCGAGCGTCGATTCGATGGTCGAGACCTACGAAGCACAGGCCGTCCGCACTCTGCACGAGATCGACCAGACCCTGCGCGTGGTGTGCTACTCCGTGCAGCGAACCAGACGGTCGGAAGAGCTCGCGACACTCAGGAGCTGGCAACTTCTGCCGCCCTCGCAATTGTTCGATATTTCTGTCGTCGGCGATGACGGCCGGGTATGGGCGAGCGACGGCACTCGGCGCGTTGGATCGATGGCGTCAAGTGACCCGTCGGGCATCGACAATCTTGTCTCGAACGACGGCCTGACGCTCGCTTGGCCGAAACCTCGCCCCGGTGACGCGAAGTTGCAATTCAGCCGCCGCTGGTCGACCGTTACGACGAGCGGCCGGGCGGTGGTCGAGGTCGACGCATCGTTCTTCGTCAGCAGCTACGATTCCGGCATGCTCGGCACCCGGGGCATGCTCGCTTTGACCGACCTGTCAGGGCGTGCCTTGGTGCGTCGTCACGGCGACACCATCGCCGTCGGCGACCGGGACCCGGAGTCGAAAGTAGCCTCGCTGTTGCGAGACCCCATTGCGCTGTCGCGCGAGCCTGCAGGGGCGGATGCAACGGCATCGACCACGTTGAGTCTTTGGAACGAGGCCGCACGCTACGCCCGGGCCAAGTCGATGTTCGGCCTTCCGTTGGCGATCGTGGTCGGTCTGGACGAAAACGAACGTCTGGCGGCGGCGCGCGCGCGAGTGCATGACTACAGGCTGCGCGCTCTCTTTGCCAGTCTCGGGGTCGCGGCCGTGATTTGCGCGTTGGGCCACGTTTATTGGCGTCTGACCCAAAGTCATGCGCTGCGCGACCAGCTTGAACGTCAACATGCCGCGCAAATCGAGCTTCTCGCCTATCAAGACGGCTTGACGGAGCTCCCGAATCGGCGTCTGTTCGAGGTGCTCGTTTCCCGCAATGTCGAGCAAGCCCAGCGTTACAAGCAATTGCTCGCCCTATTGTTCATCGATCTGGACGGCTTCAAGGCAGTCAACGACACACTCGGCCACGCAGCGGGCGACGAATTGCTGCGCGAAGCCGCAAAACGCCTGCGCATGGCGATACGTGACAGCGACGTGCTGGCTCGTCTGGGCGGTGACGAATTTGCCATTCTTCTACCCCAACTCGATGATGAAGACGGTGCGGCCAAGGTCGCCCGTACGATCAACAACGCCATTTCTTCGCCTTATTTCATTGACGGCAGACCATGTCGCGTTACCGCCAGTGTCGGCATTGCGTGCTACCCGCGCGACGGTGTCGATTGGCAGAGCCTGGTCGCCGCGTCGGATGCGGCGATGTACCAGACCAAGGCGACCGGCAAGAATTCTTTCCGCTTCAGCTCGGCACGTCCCGAGGCTGCCGGCGCAAGCGCTGCGGGGAACGACATCAGGTCGCGAGCGAGCGCAGGCCAACTGCAATCGCAGTCAGCGCCGTAGGCTTCGCCACTCAGGCTCGCGCCGACTTGACCTCGGCTCTCAGCTTGGCCGCGGTCGCATCGCGGAGCCGATGACCCCGACCCGCCCGGCCTCGGCCGCAGCACTCGATGCGGCGCCGAAGCCCGGTCTCGCCACCTGCCACCCGCGCATCGCACATCGCGCAGCGGCCCTTGCAGGCTCGCAGAAAACCCGCGCCGGCGTCGCCGGGACCGCGACCCGTCGCGGCTACGGGTTCGCCGCGGCCGGTGCCGAAGCCGGCGGGCTCGAAGCCGGCGGGGCGAACCCTAGGCCAGGCCGGGGCGGCAGCGCGGGCATGTCGGGCACCGGCAGGACGTCGTGAACATCCAGCGGGTGCGCCAGCTGCTTGGCGCGGATGTAGTCGTAGCGGTCGATCGACATCGCGTCGGTCGCGGCTTCGTTCGGCATGACGTGGGGGCGCAGGAAGACGATCAGGTTGGTCTTCTTCCGGGTGCGGGTCAGGTACCGGAACAGGCCGCCGACGAAGGGAATCTCGGCCAGCACCGGGATCGCCCCGGCCTCGCTCTCGTAGCTGTCCTCGATCAGCCCGCCGAGGACGATGATCTTGCCGTCGTTGACGACGACGGTCGACTCGATCGAGCGCTTGTTGGTCGTCGGACCGGCGTTGGTCGTGCCCGGCGTCGTGGTCGAGCTGACCGACGACGACTCCTGCAGAATCGTCATCCGGATGTTGCCGTCCGGGCCGATCTGCGGCCGGATGCGCAAGGTGATGCCGACGTCCTTGCGTTCGACGGTCTGGAAGGGGCTCGCGCTGTTGCTCCCGGTGGTGGTGTAGCTGCCGGTCACGAAGGGCACGTTCTGGCCGACGACGATCTTGGCCTCCTCGTTGTCGAGCGTCACGACGTTCGCGGTCGACAGGATGTTGGTGCCCGACACCGATTGCAGCGCCTCGGCGACGTCGCCCAGCGTCAGGCTGCTGAGCGTGCTCTCGCTGATGCTGAAGATCGTCTTCCATTGCAGCCCGACGTCGATCGCGCGGGTCGCATCGACCTCGACCACCAGCGATTCGACGTAGAGCTGCGCGCGCCGGGTGTCCAGCAGTTCGATGACGGCACGCAGTTCCTCGAAGACAGACTGCGGCGCGGTGATGATCAGCGCGTTGGTCGCCGGGTCGGCCTGGATGTAGCCGCCGAGCGAGGGTTGGGCGGTCGCGCTGACGGGCGCCGTGGTCTGCGTGCTGCCCTGGCCCGATGCGCCGCCCGAGGAACCGGACGACGTCGCGGACGACGCGGTCGCCGTGCTCCCGCCGGCCGCCCCGCCACCGCCCGCGCCGCTGGTGGCGGACCGTCCGGCGTCGTTGGCCGACGCGGCGCGCAACACGGTCGCCAGCCGGGTCGCCTCGGCGTTCTTCAGGTAGACGACGTGGATGTTCCCGCCGGCGATGCCGGTGCCGCCGGTCCGGTCGAGCTGGGCGACGAGCGCCCTGATCTCGGCCAGGCGCGCCCGGTTCGGCGCCTTGACCAGGAGCGCGTTGAGTTTCGAATCGGCAAT
>CAZZWY010000282.1:0-6086 GCA_964657785.1 uncultured Acetobacteraceae bacterium | reverse complement strand
GAGCTGCAACGCAACGCCACCGCCAAGCGCACGCTGTACGAAGGCTATCTGGCCCGCCTGCAGCAGACGGCGGCCGAGGCCGGCCTGGCCAACCCTGACGCCGTGGTCGTCGAGCAGGCTCTGCCGCCCGGTGCTCGCACGGCCGCCGGCCTGCTCGATCAGGAAGGCGATCGGGTTGGCCTCGTAGAGCAGGCGCAGCCGCCCGGCCTTGGCCTTGTCCTTGGTGTCGCGCGGGTAGAGGAAGATGCCGCCGCGCATCAGGATGCGGTGTGTCTCGGCGACGAGCGAGGCGATCCAGCGCATGTTGAAGTCCGCCCCGCGCGGGCCCGTCTGGCCGGCGAGGCATTCGTCGACGTAGCGCTTCACGGCCGGCTCCCAGAAGCGGCTGTTGGAGGCGTTGATCGCGAATTCGCGTGTCGACGCCGGCACCTTCAGATGGCGATGGCTCAGCACCCATTCTCCGAGCATCGGGTCGAGCGTGAAGGCGTGGGTGCCGCGACCGAGCGTCAGCACCAGCATCGTCGACGGGCCGTAGATCGCGTAGCCGGCGCACACCTGGGTGGCGCCGGGTTGCAGGAAGTCGGCCGGCTGCGCGTCGAGGTGCGGATGCGGCGCGTGCGCGATCGAGAAGATGCTGCCGACGGCGACATTCACGTCGATGTTCGATGATCCGTCGAGCGGGTCGAACATCAGCAGGTACTTGCCGCGCGGGTAGTGGGCGGGGAGGGTGTAGACGTCTTCCATCTCCTCCGACAGCATGCCGGCGACATGACCCCCCCATTCGCTCGCACGCAGGAAGAGTTCGTTGCTGATGCGGTCGAGCGGTTTCTGGGTTTCGCCCTGGACGTTGACCGCTGCCTCCCGGGCCTCGGTCGGCGCGCCGAGCGTGCCGAAGGCGACCCTGCTGGCGATCGCCTTGCAGGCGAGCGACACGTCGGTGATCAGGCCGTTCAGGTCGCCCGTCGCGTCCGGCGCCCGGCGGCGTTCCTCGATCAGGAACTGGGTGAGGGTGGCTTTGCCGCCAGTGGGCATGGGGAGCTCCTGCAGGGACTTGAAAAGGCGGTGAGCCGGCTCAGCCGCGCTCGCGCGAGAGACGCGCGAGTTCGTCGAAGCCGAGCCACGCGGCGTCGACGAGGCGATGGCCGGGTTCGCCGGCGAGCGGTCGGTCCGGGTCGCCGAGGCTGTCGAGCTCGAGGCCGGCCGCGGAGAAGTCGCTGCCAGCGGTCCAGAAGCTGGGCGTCACCACCGTCCAGAGGCCGGCGCCGACCGCCGCCGCGAGCCCGTGCGCCGAGTCCTCGAAGGCGACCGCATGCTCCGGGCGCATCTCGAGCGTTTGCAGGGTCAGCTGGTAGATGTCGGGCGCCGGCTTCTTCCGGGGCACCTGGTCCCCGCAGGCGATCACGCTGAACAGGTCGAGGCCGTCCGCGCCGAGCGTCGCCTGCAGGAGCGCTTCGATGTTGTCGGACGTGGTCGTGCTCGCGATGGCGAGCTTGCAGCCGGCCGTGAGCGCCTCGTCGATCAGACGCCGGACGCCGGTGCGCAGCGGCACCGAGCCGTCGGCGACGAAGGCGCTGTAGCGCTTCGTCTTCTCGGCGTGGATCTCCGGCACGCGCTGCTTCAGGCGCTGCCGCTCCGCCGAGGAGACCGCGAGCGAATCGATGTAGCTCGCAATCCGCTCCTTGCCGCCGGTCACCTGGAGCAGGCGCCTGTAGTCGGCGGGCGCCCAGGTCCAGCCGAGCCGGAAGTGCTCGAAGGCGAGGTTGAATGCGGTGCGGTGCGCTTCCTCGGTGTCCGCGAGCGTGCCGTCGACGTCGAAGATGAGCGCTTCGAGGGTCATGGCGATTCCCCAAGCGTGCCGGCCCCGACCCGGGTCGGCGGCCTCACGCGTTTTCCTTCGTCGCCGGCGTGCCGAAGACGCGGCTCGCGAGGATGTCCTCGGCCTTCAGCGTGCAGAGATCGTCGCGCGAGAGGGCCGTTGTCGCCGTGAAGAGGCGCGCCGCATGCCGCAGGCGCATCCGGTCGAGCGCATTGCGCACCGAACGTGCGTTCGCGAAATGCGGTTGGGCGCGGCGCAGCGACAGGTAGCGGCCGAACACCGGCTCGGCCGCCGCGTCGAAACGGTAGTTCAGCTGTTCGAGCATGAGCCGGGCGATCTGCAGCAGTTCCGGCTCGGAGTAGTCGGGAAAATCGATGTGGTGGGCGATGCGCGACGCCATGCCCGGGTTGCTTCCGAAGAAGGTGTCCATGCGGTCCTTGTAGCCGGCGAGGATCACGACCAGGTCGTCGCGATTATTTTCCATCGTCTGCAGCAGGATTTCGATCGACTCCTGCCCGTAGTCGCGCTCGTTCTCGGGCTTGTAGAGGTAGTAGGCCTCGTCGATGAAGAGGACGCCGCCCATCGCCTTCTTGACGATCTCCTTGGTCTTCGGTGCGGTGTGGCCGATGAACTGGCCGACCAGGTCGTCGCGCGTCACTGCCACCAGATGGCCCTTGCGCACGTAGCCGAGCTGCTTGAGCACCTCCGCCATCCGCATCGCGACCGTCGTCTTGCCGGTGCCGGGGTTGCCGGTGAAGCACATGTGGAGCGACGGCGGCGCCGCCTGCAGGCCGTGCTCGGCGCGCAGCTTGTCGATCAGCAGCAGCGCGGCGATGTCGCGGATGCGGCCCTTGACCGGCGCCAGGCCGATCAGTTCGGCGTCGAGCTTGTCGAGCACCGCCTTGACGCCCGACGCCTCGAGCATCGTGCTCGGGGTGGTGCCCGAGGAGATGGAGTCGGGAGCGTTCATGGTGGGAGGGTCGATGCCGTTTGCTTCAATAGCGCGCATCTTCCCCGTTCGACGCCACCGCATAGCTCTCGACGGTGTAGCCGATGTTGCGGCCGCCCTCCTCCTTGCGCACCAGGCGGAAGCCCGGCTCGTTCGCGGGCCGGTTGACGATGTACGACATGCGCACCGACTCGACACCTTGCGTCGAGTCGAACGCGGTCACCCGGATGTAGTGGCTGGGGAATTTCTTGCGACATCCGTTGATCTCTTGCAGTATTCCTGCCGGGTCCTTCAGGTCGAACATCGGATTGCCGTACATGTCCCAGTAGGTGTTGCGGGGGTGCGGGTCATCGGTGTATTCGACGCCGACCGCATAGCCCTGCTGCAACGCGTACTCGATCTGCTTTGTGATCTGCTCGTCGGTCAGGTCGGGCAGGAACGAGAATTGTCCCTGCGTGATGCGCTTGCCGTGGTTGGTCATCATTGTCGTTTCTCCTCAGGCCGAAGCGGTGGCGGTGGCGACGAAGTCGGCGGTGTCGGTCGACTCGAAATTGAAGCTGACGTCGCCCCAGGTGTCGAGCGCGGCCTTCAGCGGCGAACACCACTTGGCGGCGTCCTTCAGGATCTGCGGCCCTTCGTTCCAGATGTCGCGCCCTTCGTTGCGCGCCAGCACCATCGCTTCGAGCGCGACGCGGTTGGCCGTAGCCCCCGCCTGGATCCCCTGCGGGTGGCCGATGGTGCCGCCGCCGAACTGCAGCACCACGTCGTCGCCGAGGTAGGTGAGCAGCTGGTGCATCTGGCCGGCGTGAATGCCGCCCGACGCCACCGGCATCACCTTGTTCAGCGAGGCCCAGTCCTGCTCGAAGAAGAGGCCCTTCTCGAGCTGCATCGGCGTGTGGGTGTCGAGCAGCGTGTCGTAGAAGCCGCGGATCATCATCGGATCGCCTTCGAGCTTGCCCACCACCGTGCCGGCGTGGATGTGGTCGACGCCCGCCATCCGCATCCACTTGCAGATCACGCGGAAGTTCATGCCGTGGTTCTTCTGCCGCGAGTAGGTGCTGTTGCCTGCCCGGTGCAGGTGCAGGATCATGTCGTTCTTGCGCGCCCACAGCGCCATGCTCTGGATCGCGGTGTAGCCGATCACCAGGTCGATCATGATGATGACGCTGCCGAGCGACTTCGCGAACTCGGCCCGCGCGTACATCTCTTCCATCGTGCCGGCGGTTACGTTCAGGTAGTGGCCCTTGACCTCGCCGGTTGCGGCACTCGCCTTGTTGACGGCTTCCATGCAGTAGAGGAATCGGTCGCGCCAGTGCATGAAGGGCTGCGAGTTGATGTTCTCGTCGTCCTTCACGAAATCGAGACCGCCCTTGAGCGCCTCGTAGACGACGCGGCCGTAGTTGCGCCCCGAGAGGCCCAGCTTCGGCTTGGTGGTCGCGCCGAGCAGCGGGCGGCCGAACTTGTCGAGTCGCTCGCGCTCGACGATGACGCCGGTCGCGGGGCCCTGGAAGGTCTTCAGGTAGGCCACGGGGATGCGCATGTCTTCGAGGCGGAGTGCCTTGACCGCCTTGAAGCCGAACACGTTGCCGATGATCGACGCCGTCAGGTTGGCGATCGAACCGCCCTCGAAGAGGTCGAGGTCATACGCGATGTAGGCGAAGAACTGGGCGTCGGTCTTGGTGCCCGGGCCGGTGTTGGGCACGGCGTCGACCCGGTACGCCTTGGCGCGGTACATCTCGCACGCCGTCAGCCGGTCGGTCCAGACCACCGTCCAGGTGGCGGTGGACGACTCGCCCGCCACGGCCGCCGCCGCCTCTTCATGGTCGACGCCTTCCTGCGGCGTGACGCGGAACAGCGCGATCACGTCGGTGTCCTTCGGCACGTAGTCGGGCTGCCAGTAGCCCATCTGCTTGTACTTCAGCACGCCGGCGCTGTAGCGCTTCTTGCTGTCGGTGATCTCGTTCATGTTGCCCAAAATCGTCTCCGGTTGCCTGCGGTGGAAGCGAATGTAGGCAGCGGCTCGGCTTTGGGGAAGTCAAATGTTTTGACATCGACATCAGCCTTTCCTAATATGTTCGGATGCCTCTCACACGTAACGCGTCGTTCCGCCAGCTGCAGACGTTCCATGCGGTGGCGCGTCTCGGCAGCGTCTCCGCGGCGGCCGAGGAGATGCACCTCACCCAGCCTGCCGTCTCGGTGCAGATCGGCATCCTCGAGGAGTCGGCACGGACGCCGCTGTTGCAGCGCAGCGGCCGGGGCATCCGGCTTACCGAGGCGGGCGAACTGCTGGCGGGTTACGCCGGCCGCATCCTCGATCTTTGGCGCGAAGCGGGCGAGGAAATGGCGACCCTGCAGGGCGTTTTCGCCGGCACCTTGCGGGTCGGCGCGGTCACGACCGCCGAATACCTGTTGCCGCCGCTGCTCGTGACGTTCGCGAACCTGAACCCGAAGGTCAAGGTGCAGTTGAAGGTCGGCAACCGCGACGAAGTGGTGCGGCTCCTGGCGGGTCAGGAAATCGACGTCGCGATCATGGGCCGGCCGCCGTCCGAACTCAAGACGAGCGCGAGCGCGTTCGCCAAGCACCCGATGGCGTTCCTCGCCGCGCCCGGCCACCCGCTGATGCAGGGGCGCGAGCTGACCGTCGACGCGCTCGCCGGCGCGCACCTGCTCGTGCGCGAGCGCGGTTCGGGCACGCGCACGACGGTCGAGCGCCTCTTCAAGGACGCCGGGGTCCCCTTGCGGATCGGCTCGGAGATGTCGAGCAACGAGGCGATCAAGCAGATGTGCGCGGCCGGTTTCGGCGTCGCCTTCCTGTCACTGCACACCTGCGTGCTGGAATTTGCCGCCGGCGTGCTGAAGCTGTTGCCATTGCCCGGCAACCCGGTCGAGCGCGAGTGGTTCATGCTGCACCTGTCCTCCCGACAATTGCCGCAGGTCGCGACGGCATTCGAGCAGTTCCTGAGGGAGCAGGCGCCGGCCGAAATCGAGCGGACGTTGGGAAACGTCGGCGGGCCGCCGGCGTCGGCTCGAACAACGTCTCGCCCTCGGAAGGCGCCGGCGCGCATTTCCCCGGTCCGGCCGGCGCGCTGACAGTCGATTCGAGCCCTTTGCGGACCGGGAAAGGGCTCGATCGACGAGCGTCAGGCGGCTTTCTTCGAATAGCCGCTGCACCATCCCTTGGCCGCCACCTGCTTGCCGGCGAAGAGCTGGCAGGGCGCCATCGCGTCGGTGGCCTTGCCCTGGTAGAAGTTGCAACTCGAGCACATCTGACCGGCCTGGTGCTGCGGGTACTTGGTCTTGTCGACCTTGGTGTTGTCGGCC
>CAZZWY010000281.1:2773-6130 GCA_964657785.1 uncultured Acetobacteraceae bacterium | reverse complement strand
AAGACGAAGGCGAGCCGGCGCGCGGCGGATTGCCCGAGCGACACCGGCTGGCGCCACAGCAGCAGCCGCCCGTCGCTCGGCGTGAGCAGGCCGGCGATCATCTTCAGCAGGGTGCTCTTGCCGCAGCCGGACGGCCCGAGCAGCGTCACGAACTCGCCCTCGGCGATGCGCAGATCGACCGGCTGCAGCGCGTGCGTGCCGTTCGGATAGGTCTTGCCGGCCGACAGCACTTCGATCGCCGCAACGGCAGCCGCGGGGCTGCTGCTTTCCGCCATCACGGCAGGACCTTGATGTCCTTGACGAACTCGGTCGTGTAGGTGTCGGCGAGCTTCACCTTGGTCGGGTCGAGCAGCTTGGCCGACACCAGGAAGTCATAACTCGCCTTGGCACGTTCCTGGGTGATGACGCCGATGCCGAGCTTCACGGCGTCGCCGCTGCCCACCATGCCGGTTTCCTTCAACCTCTTGACGCTGTAGGCGAGCTGGTCGTCGGTCATCTCGGGGTTGTCCTTCTTGATCAGCGCATTGCCCGGTGCCGGGTTGGCCAGATAGCTCTTCCAGCCTTCGACCGAGGCTTTGACGAAGGCGGCGACGGCGGCCTTGCGGTCCTTCACGGTCTTGTCGAGGCAGGAGATGGTCGTCGAGTAGGCCGGGTAGCCAAAGTCGCTCAGCAGCAGGACGTTGGCCTTCACGCCGGCTTTCTGCACCGCATACGGCTCGGAAGTGACGTAGCCTTGTTGCACCGCGTTCTTGTCCGCCACGAAGGGCTGGATGTTGAAGGTGTACGGTCGCACCTGGTCATCGGTGAGGCCGTACTTTGCTTTGAGCCAGGGCCAGTAGGCCTGGTTGGCCGCCGCCGAGATCAGGATGGTCTTGCCTTTCATCTGCTCGAAGGTCTTCACGTCTTCGTGGGCGATCATGACCTCCGGATCCTTTTGGAAGATCGCTGCGACGTTGGTCACCGGCAGGCCGCCTTCGCGGGTCTGCATGATCTGGATATCGCTGCCTCCCATCACGCAATCGGCCTCGCCGGCAGCCATCAGCTGCATGATGTTGACCTGCGGGCCTCCCATCTTGACGGTGACGTCGAGGCCCGCCTTCTTGTAGAGGCCGGTCGCGATCGCCTGGTAGAAGCCGCCATGTTCGGCTTGCGCGTACCAGTTGGTCATGTAGACGAATTTCTCGTCGGCGTGGGCGGACGGCAGGGCAGCGAGGCCGGCAAGCGCAGCGGCGAGGAGGCGGATCGAGGGCGTCATGCAGGGGCTCCGTTCATGGGTTGGCGGCAAGGTGGGACGAGAAGGCTTCGATGTGGCCGGTGTGCTGCGCCCGGCCCCAGGTGGCTTCCTCGCGCGCCGGCCAGCGCAGCTGGTGGAGCTCGGTGATCGCCTGGGCCCAGCTCACGGCGAGCGAGTCCAGGATGGCCTCGCCCTGTTCCCGGGTCGCGGGCAGCGGGTCGCCGATGACGCCGCTCGGGCCGAAGTCGCGCGCCGTCCAGGCGCAGGCGGGGCGGCCGTCGGGCGACAGCAGCTTCGACGGGAATTCCGGCGGGTAGTTGGTGACCGCGCGCTCCATATGCACCGTGTCGGGCGCGAGCGCCAGCATGATGGCCGTCTCGCCGTGGCCGGCGTGCATCGCGAGCTTCTTCTCGCGGTCGGAAAAATAGCGGCCGGCGACGTGCGGCAGCCGCCAGGTGCTGTGCGGCACGACGATGTAGTCGCCGTGGCGCAGCCGCATCTCGCGCGCCATGACTTCCATGATCTGCGGCTGGCCGCCGTGGCCGTTGACGATCAGGAGCTTTCTGAACCCGGCCCGGTAGACCGACTCGGCGACCTCGATCATGGTCGCGAGGAGCGTCTCGCCCGAGAGCGTGATCGTGCCGGGGAAGTGCAGGTGCTCTTCCGACTTGCCGTAGGTGATCGGCGCCATCGCGAACGCGGGCACCTCGGGCGGCAGTTCGGTCAGCGCGCGGCCGACGACGCCGGCGCTGATGATGGTGTCGACGAAGCACGGCAGGTGCGGCCCGTGCTGCTCGGTGGCGCCGGTCGGCAGGACGACGACGGTGTTCTCCACGTCGGGCAGCGCCGCCACCTCGGTCCAGCTCAGGTAAGGCAGGAAACGGTTCGGGGGGTTGTAGCCATGCAGCATCGAATAACTCCGTCAGGTGCCGAGGTACGCCGTCGCCTCGACCTCGATCAGGATGTCGGCGGTCGGCAGCATCGCGCTGACCTCGACGACGGTGGAGATGGGCGGCTCGCCGGGGAAGAACGACTTTCTCACGCGGCTGTAGTGCGGAAAATGGTCCAGGTTGCGAAAATACTGCACCAGCTTGAACACGTCGGACATCCGGCCGCCGGCGTCCTCGACGGTCTGGCGGATGCGGTCGAGCACATACCAGCTCTGTGCAAGGATCGGGCCTTCCTTGATGTCGGTCGAGAATTCGCCGGTGCGGCCGAGGCTGTCGGCGGCGGCGTCGGGAATGTCCGCATATCCCCGAACGATGCGGCCGGCCTGCGGGTCGACCGCGATCACGCCGGAGAGGAACAGAAAGTCGCCGCGCCGGCGCCAGGCGGCGTAGCGCGCCAGCGGCTGAGCGATGCCGGCTCCGGTGGGTGCGGCGGTCATGGCGAGCCTCGCCGGCAACGGATCATCGGGCAGTCTCCACCGGCGCCTCGCGCCAGGATCGGGGCACCTGCCCGGCCGTGACCGCGCCTCCCCGCAGCACGACGCGCGTCTGCGCGCGCGACGGCCAGCCGGCCGCCTCGGCGTGCGTGAAGGCGACGAAATCGGCCGCGCCGCCGACGAGCTCGAACCGGGCCGCCGGCGCGCGCGTCAGCCAGTCGGCCCGGCAGAGCGACTCCGACCAGACATCGAACGCGTCGCCGAGCTGGCCCGCGAGCACCCCTGCGGCGATCGCCTCGACCGGATCGTAGCTGCCGACCGCGCAGAACGGGTCGCGCACGTTGTCGCTCGCGATCAGCAGCGGAATGCCGCGCGCTCGCGCTTCCTTCAGCAAGGTCAGGCCGCGCTGACGCGGGGTGCGGCCGGTGCGGGCGTCCTGCAGCAACAAATTGGTGATCGGCAGCGAGACGAGCGTGATCGGTGCCCGCGCGACGGCGTCGAGCGTGGCGAGCGCGAGCGCATCCTCCTGCGCGGCGAGCGCACAGTTGTGGCCGCAGACGATCCGGCCGGAAAAGCCGAGGGCGCGCGCCAGCCGCGCGGTTTCGGCGAGGCCGACCGCTGCCGGGTCGAGTTCCTCGTCGACATGCAGGTCGACGTCGAGGCCGCTGTCCTGGGCGGCTTCGAGCAGGTTGCGCAGCGCCGTCGCCGACCAGTGGGTCGAGTGGATGAAGCCGCCGAG
>CAZZWY010000281.1:0-2763 GCA_964657785.1 uncultured Acetobacteraceae bacterium | reverse complement strand
CCCGGCGCCCGCCACCGTGCGGGCGAGCGCCTGCGCCTGGGCACGGTCTTCGAAGAGCGGCAACGGCATCAGGCTGACGCGGTCGATGGCGATTCGTCCCGCCCACTCGTCGGCGAGCTCGTGCAGGACCGGCCAGGCGAGCGGGGTGGTCTGCGGCTCCCACCAGTCGACGTGCGTGCGCAGGCGGGTCACGCCCGCGTCGCAGGCCCAGCCGAGCGCGCGCGAGGCGCGGGCGTGCACGTCCGCCGGCGTCCAGCCCTGCCGGTCGTGCATCATCGCGGCGATCGCGCCGAGCAGGCCGGGTTCGACCGCTCCGAGCCGCTCGAGGGTGAAGGTCTTGTCGAGGTGGGTGTGGGCGTCGACCAGCGCCGGCAGCAGCGGCGCGCCGTTCAGGTCGAGTGCGCCGGGCCGGGCCGGGCCGCTCGGGCGCAGCGACTCGACCCGGCCGGCGGACCAGCCGAGGTCGGCCAGCGCCGGCCGGCCGCTCACGACCGGCCAGCCGGCCGGCAGGCACCAGCGCGGCAGCCGGGCGCGGGTGAGCCCGGTCGGCGTCTGGGCAAGGGTCCGCGGTACGGACGCGGGCTGATCGAGCAGGTTCAAGGAAGATCTTTCAGCCGAAGCGCGTCATCGCGTCGCCGACCCGCTGCTTGAAGCGTTCGAGCCGGGGCGGAGTCGCGATGTTCATGTGGTAGCAGGCGTGGTAGTCGACGCGCGCCTTGCCGCCGGTCAGCAGACGCAGGTAGCGGGTGACGACCTTGCGCGGCGGGTCGCTCATGAGGAGCGCCGTCCAGCGTGGACGGCCGTAGGTGACGACGGCGGCGATGCGCCGGATGTGGGTGAGCGCCGGCTTGACGTTCTTCGGGTCGCTGAGGTCGAACGCGACGCCGGGGACGAACACCCGGTCGAAGAAGCCCTTCAGGATCGCCGGCAGGCCGAAACACCAGGTCGGGAAGCAGAAGACGAGCGCCTCGGCCCACGCCAGCCGGTCGACATAGCGCTGCACCGGTTGGCGGTTCGCCGGCACGTCGTGATAGCCGAGGCGCTCGGCGCGCGACAGCACCGGGTTGAATTCCTCCGCATACAGATCGCAATCGTCGACTTCATGCCCGGCGCGTTCGAGGCCCTCGACCACGAGGCGATGCAGTGCGGCGTTGAAGCTGGTGTCGACCGGATGAGCGTAGATCACGAGCACGCGCAAGAATTCTCCCGTCCGAGATCGCTGCCCGAAGGCACGGACGCGAGCCTACCGCAAGTCAGATGCCAGGCGGCTCGTCGGCGGGCGATCGTTCGCCGCCTCGAAGCGGTCAGCGCCCCTCGCGCAGCGCTTTCTGCTCCCGGAGCTTGGCGAGTTGCCGGTCTTCGGCCTGACGGCGCTGTTCGAGCTGCTCCTGCTGTTCGCGATGCTTCGCGTCCTCGATTTCTTCGGCGGTCGGCTCCTGCTCGATCGCGAGGCTCAGGAAGGCGCTCTCCGCGGGCTCGCCGCGGGCGCTCTTGAGCTTGATGTTCAGGCGCAGTTCGTTGGCCGAATCGGCGTTGCGGATCGCCTCGTCGAACGAGATGAGGCCGGCGTCGTACAGCTCGAAGAGCGCCCAGTCGAAGGTCTGCATCCCGAGCTCGCGCGACTTCGCCATGATGGCCTTCAACTCGTTGAACTCGCCCTTGAAGATGCGCTCGGCGATCGTCGGCGTGTTGAGCAGGATCTCGATCGCCGCGGCACGGCCCGAACCGCTCTCGAGCCGCACCAGCCGCTGCGAGACGATCGCCCGCAGATTCGCCGAGAGGTCCATCTTCAGCTGGTTGTGTCGCTCCTCGGGAAAGAAGTTGATGACCCGCTCGATCGTCTGGCTGGCGCTGTTCGCGTGCAGCGTGCCGAGGCAGAGGTGGCCGGTCTCGGCGAAGGCGATCGCGTGTTCCATCGTCTCGGCGTCGCGGATCTCGCCGATCAGGATCACGTCGGGCGCCTGGCGCAGGGTGTTCTTCAGCGCGTGATGCCAGGAGTGGGTGTCGACGCCGACCTCGCGGTGCGTGATCAGCGATTTCTGCGACGGGTGGACGTATTCGACCGGGTCCTCGACCGTGATGATGTGGCCGGCGGAGGTCCGGTTGCGGTGGTCGATCATCGCCGCGAGCGTCGTCGACTTGCCCGAGCCCGTGCCGCCGACGACCAGCACCAGGCCGCGCTTGTTCATCACCACGTCCTTCAGCACGACGGGCAGCTTGAGCTTCTCGAAATTCGGAATCTCCGAGGCGATGGTGCGGATCACCATGCCGACGCACTGCTGCTGCACGAACACGTTGACCCGAAAGCGCGACAACCCGGCGATGGAGATCGCGAAGTTGCATTCCATCTCCTTCGCGAACTCCTCGCGCTGGCGCTGGTTCATCATCGACTGGGCGAGCAGCCGCGTGCTCTCGGCGCCGAGCTTCTGGGTCGAGAGCGGCTGCATCGCGCCCTGCAGCTTCACGCTCGGCGGGAAGTCCGCGGCGATGAAGAGGTCCGAGCCGCCGGCCTGCCGCATCGCCGCCAGGAGCTTGTGCATGTAGGTGCGGGCTTGGTCGTCGTTGAAGGTCGCTGACATGTCGTTCCGGTGGAAAGAGGGTCTCGCGGCGGCCCGTCGGGCGCCGCGCTGGAGGCAGGCAGTTTGGCGGCGAGCCGCCGCGCGCGATCGGACGAAATGTCCCGAGAAACGCCCCGAAACGGGGCCGCGCCGGCGGCGCGCGCTCCCGCCCCGGTCGGAGGCGGCCACGGCCAGGTCGTGCAGG
>CAZZWY010000280.1:0-6161 GCA_964657785.1 uncultured Acetobacteraceae bacterium | reverse complement strand
TCATGGGCGCGACGCTGTCGTCGGAGACCACGGCCGCCGCGGTCGGCCAGACCGAAGGCGGCCTCGCTTTCGACGTCCACGAAGGTGCGGCCACCGCCCGCGTCGAGACCGGCCTGATCGGCAGCTTCAACGTCAGCAACCTGCTCGCGGTGATCGGCGGCTTGCGGGCGCTCGGCGTGCCGCTCGACGCGGCGGCCGCGGCATGCGCCGCGCTCACGCCGGTGCCGGGCCGGATGCAGCGGGTGCCGTCCGGGCCGGACGAGCCGCAGGTCGTCGTCGACTACGCCCACACGCCGGACGCGCTGGAGCAGGCGCTGCGCGCGCTGCAGCCGTTCGCGGCGGCGCGGGGCGGGCGGCTCTGGTGCGTGTTCGGCTGCGGCGGCAACCGGGACGCGGGCAAGCGCCCGCTGATGGGCGAGGTGGCGCAGCGGCTCGCCGGGCGCGTCGTGGTCACGAGCGACAACCCGCGCCTGGAACTGCCCGGCGCGATCATCGCGCAGGTGCTCGAGGGCGTCGTCGACCGGAGCGTCGTCGAGGCGATCGAGCGTCGCGGCGAGGCGATCGCCTTCGCGGTCGCCGAGGCAGATAGCCGCGACGTGATCCTGATCGCCGGCAAGGGCCACGAGGACTACCAGGACGTGGGCGGCGCCCGGCAGCCGTTTTCCGACGCGGCGGAAGCGGCGAAGGCCTTGCGCGCCCGAACGGGGGCGGCTTCATGACGACTGCCATGACGCTCGGTCTCGTGCACTCGCTGCTGCCGGGCTCGACGCTCGTCGGCGACCCCGCGACACCGATCGCTCGGGTGCACACCGACACGCGCAGCCTGGGCGCCGGTGACCTTTTCGTCGCGCTCAAGGGCGACCGATTCGATGCCCACGATTTCATTGTGCGGGCCCGTGCCGAGGGCGCCGCGGCGGTGCTGGCCGAACGCGGAGTCGAGGAGTCGGACGGCCCAGGGATCGTCGTCGCCGACACGCAAGCCGCACTCAGCGCGCTCGCCGGCGCCTGGCGCAAGCGCTTCGCCTTGCCACTGATCGCGGTCACCGGCAGCAACGGCAAGACGACCGTGACGCAGATGATCGCGAGCATCCTGCAGGCCTGGTGGGGCGACGCGGCGTTCGCCACCGTCGGCAACCTGAACAACCACATCGGCGTGCCGCTCACCTTGCTGCGGCTGGCCGGCCCGCACCGGGCTGGCGTCGTCGAGCTCGGCATGAACCATCCCGGCGAGATCGCGCAGCTCGCGGCCCTCGCCGCACCGACCGTTGCGCTCGTCAACAACGCGCAGCGCGAGCACCTCGAATTCATGCGAAGTGTGGCGGCGGTCGCGCGCGAGAACGGTGCGGTGATCGAGTCGCTCGACGCGAGCGGCGTCGCGGTGTTCCCGGCGGACGACGAGCACACCCCGACGTGGCGGGCGCTCGCAGCGTCGCGCAAGGTCTCCACCTTCGCGTTGACGGCTGAACGGCGCATCGCCGACGTGACCGGCGAGGCGAGCTGGTCCGACGGGCGCTGGCGGGTCTCGCTCGCCACGCCCGTCGGCGACGCGGTCGCGCAGCTCGCCGTCGCGGGGCTCCACAACGTCAGGAACGCGCTCGCCGCCACTGCCTGCGCGCTCGCGGCGGGTTGCCCGCTGGAGGCCGTCGTCCGCGGCCTCGAGGCGTTCACGCCGGTCCAGGGCCGGTCGCAGGTCCGCACGCTGCCGCGCGGCGACGCGGTCGTGACCTTGATCGACGACACCTACAACGCCAATCCGGACTCGGTGCGCGCTGCAATCGATGTGCTCGCTGCGCTGCCGGCACCGCGCTGGCTCGTGCTCGGCGACATGGGCGAAGTGGGCGTTGCCGGGCCGCAGTTCCACCGCGAAGCCGGTGCGCGGGCGAAATCGCTCGGCATCGAGTCGCTCTGGACCGCAGGGCAGGCGAGCACCCATGCGGCCGACGCGTTCGCCGGGGCGCGCCATTTCGACGACGTGCCGAGCCTCATCACGGCGCTCGAACATGCGCCGCCGCACGCCTCGGTCCTCGTCAAGGGCTCGCGCTTCATGCAGATGGAGCGCGTCGTCGCGGCGCTGGTGAAAGACGAACGCATCGAGCAGAAGAAGACGGGGGGCGCGCATGCTGCTTAGCCTCGCGACCTGGCTGCAGACGCAGTCACCCGAATTCGGCTTCTTCCGCGTCTTCCAGTACATCACCTTCCGGGCGGTGATGGCGGCGATGACATCGCTTTTGATCGGGCTGGCGTTCGGCCCGTGGGTGATCGCGCGGCTCACGTCGCTCAAGATCGGCCAGCCGGTGCGGGCCTACGGCGTCGAGGCGCATGCGGTCAAGTCCGGCACGCCGACGATGGGCGGCGTGCTGATCCTGATCGGCATCGGCGTCTCGACCCTGCTTTGGTTCGACTGGAGCAACCGCTTCGTGTGGATCGTGATGGTGGTGACGGTCGGCTTCGGCGCGATCGGCTGGGTCGACGACTGGCGCAAGGTCGTGCAGAAGAACCCCGAAGGCATGCCGTCGGGCGAGAAGTACTTCTGGCAGTCGGCGATCGGCCTCATCGCCGCGCTCTACCTCGCCTTCAGCGTCAGCGAGACCTCAAACCTGCGCGTGCTCGAACTCTTCATCCGCTGGGTGCAGAGCGGCTTCTCGAACGACCTGCCGCCGAAGGCCGACCTGATGGTGCCGTTCTTCAAGACGATCAGCTATCCGCTCGGCGTGTTCGGCTTCATCGCGCTCACCTACTTCGTGATCGTCGGCGCGAGCAACGCCGTCAACCTGACCGACGGCCTCGACGGCCTGGCGATCATGCCGGTCGTGATGGTCGCGGCCTCGCTCGGCGTCTTCGCGTACGTCACCGGCAGCTCGGTCTACAGCCGCTACCTGCTGTTCCCCTACATCCCGGGCGCCGGCGAGCTGCTCATCTTCTGCTCGGCGATGGGCGGCGCGGGGCTCGCCTTCCTCTGGTTCAACACCCATCCGGCGCAGGTCTTCATGGGCGACGTGGGCGCGTTGTCGCTGGGGGGCGCGTTGGGCACGATCGCGGTCATCACGCGGCAGGAGATCGTCCTCGGCATCATGGGCGGCGTCTTCGTCGCCGAGGCGATCTCGGTGATGCTGCAGGTGAGCTGGTTCAAGTACACGAGGAAGCGCTACGGCGCGGGCCGGCGCATCCTCAAGATGGCGCCGCTCCATCACCATTTCGAGAAGTCGGGCTGGCGCGAGACGCAGGTCGTCGTGCGCTTCTGGATCATCACGATGCTGCTGTGCCTGATCGGCCTGGCGAGCCTGAAGCTGCGGTGATGATGGACTTCCTCCAAGGCGCTTCCGTGCTGGTCCTCGGGCTCGGCGAATCGGGGCTCGCGATGGCCCGCTGGTGCGCGCGCTGCGGCGCCGCGGTCGCGGTCTGGGACTCGCGCGACGCGCCGCCGAACGCCGCCGCGCTGGCCGAGCACGTGCCCGCGGCGCGGCAGCTCGGCGGGGCCTTGACGGACGAGATGTTCGGCGGCGTCCAGCTGGTGTTGCGCAGCCCCGGGCTCTCCGCGCGCGACGAACGCCTCCGCGGCCCGCTCGAGCGCGCACGCGCGACCGGCCTCTTGGTGCAGGGCGAACTCGACCTCTTCGCGCGTGCCCTCGCCGATCTGAAGGCCGAGCGCGGCTATGCCCCTCGGATGCTCGCCGTCACTGGAACGAACGGCAAGACGACGACGACCGCGATGACGGCGCTGCTTGTCGCCCGCACCGGGCGGCGGGTCGCGGCGGCCGGCAACATCGGGCCGACGATGCTGCAGACGCTGGCGGAGGCGCTCGATGCCGAAGCAGCGGCTTCTTCGGAACCCAGTCCGGCGTTCACGCACCTCCCCGAGGTCTGGGTGCTCGAGCTCTCCAGCTTCCAGCTCGACGGCGTGCGCGGCTTCGAGCCCGATGCGGCGACGGTGCTCAACCTGAGCGAGGACCACCTCGACTGGCACGGCACGATGCCCGACTACGTCGCCGCCAAGCGCAACGTCTTCGGCGAGCGCGCGGTGATGGTCGTCAACCGCGACGACCCGCTCGTCGAATCGCTCGTGCCCGTGCCGGCGGAGGCAAAGACCGCCAAGGTCCGCAAGGCCGCTGCCGTCGTCCGCAGCGTCGTCCGCTTCGGCCTCGACGCGCCGCGCCGGCCGGGCGACTTCGGCCTGGTGGAGGAACACGGCATCGCCTGGCTGGTGCGGGCGCGCGAGGCTGATGAGACCGAACGGCGCAGCCGGGGCGGCAAGGGCGTGGGCGTCGCCGAGGCCGAAGACCTGCAGCTGCAGCGCCTGATGCCTGCCGATGCACTGCGGGTGCGCGGGCGCCACAACGCCGCCAACGCGCTCGCCGCGCTCGCACTGGCGACCGCCATCGGCTGCGCGCTTGCGCCGATGCTCCACGGCCTGCGCGAGTACGCCGGCGAGCCGCACCGGGTGCAGTTCGTGGCCTCGGTCGACGGCATCGACGCGTTCGACGACAGCAAGGGCACCAACGTCGGCGCGACCGTCGCCGCGCTCAACGGGCTCGGCGCCGACCGGGCGCCGGCGCGGCTCGCCGTGATCCTCGGCGGCGACGGCAAGGGGCAGGATTTCGCGCCGCTCGCCGTGCCGGTGCGCCGCCACGCGCGCGCCGTCGCGCTGATCGGTCGCGACGCGTCGCTGATCGAAGCGGCGCTCGGCGAGTCGTCGGTGCCGGTCCGGCATCACGCGTCGCTGCAGGCCGCCGTGCGCTGGTGCTTCGACGCCGCCGAGCGCGGCGACGCGGTGCTGCTGAGCCCGGCCTGCGCCAGCCTCGACATGTTCCGCAACTACGCTCATCGCGCGGAGGTCTTCGTCGCCGAAGTGCAGTCGCTCGTCGCCGATCGCGGAGGGGTCGCCGCATGAACACCGCCGCCGCCAGCGCGCCGGTCGCTGCCTGGCGCCAGCGCCTCGCGCCGCTCTTCCGGCGCGCGGCCCGACGCGCGCAGGCAAGCGCCGAGGGCAAGGTCGGCGCGATCCCCGTGCGCGACTGGATCGATGTCGGCAGTGCGGCGCAGCCGGCGCGCGTGCTCGGCTTCGATCAGGCGCTGCTCTGCGTCGTGATCGGGATGCTCGCGATGGGCATCGTCATGGTCTACAGCGCAACCGTCGCCTTGCCCGACAGCCCGAAGTTCGCGCACTACGGGCCGACCTACTTCATGACGCGGCAGATCCTCTTCGTCACGGTCTCGGTGCTCGCCGCGCTGGTCGCGGTGCAAGTGCCGGTCAACGCCTGGGAAAAGTGGGCGCCGTGGGTCTTCGTCGCCTCGCTGCTGCTGCTCGTCGTCGTCCTCGTGCCGGGGCTCGGCAAGGGGGTCAACGGCGCGCACCGCTGGATACCGCTCGGGCTGATCAACTTTCAGCCGTCGGAATTCGCCAAGCTCTCCATCGCGATGTACGCGGCCAACTACATGGTGCGCAAGATGGACATCAAGGAGAACTTCCTGCGCGCCGTCGCGCCGATGGCGGTCGCGCTCGCGGTGGTCGGCATGCTGCTGCTCGCCGAACCCGACATGGGCGCCTTCATGGTGATCGCGGTGATCGCGGTCGGCATCCTCTTCCTCGGCGGCGTCAACGGCAAGATGTTCCTCCTCAGCATCACGGTGCTGGTCGGCGCCTTCGTGCTGATGATCGTGACGAGCCCGTGGCGCGCCGAACGCATCTTCGCCTTCATCACGCCGTGGGAGCCGAAGTACGCGATGGGCAAGGGCTACCAGCTCACGCATTCGCTGATCGCCTTCGGCCGCGGCGAGACCTTCGGCCAGGGGCTCGGCGGCAGCGTCGAGAAGCTGCACTACCTGCCCGAGGCGCACACCGACTTCCTGCTCGCGGTGATCGGCGAGGAACTGGGTCTCGTCGGCGTCGCGATCGTCGTCGCGCTGTTCTTCTGGCTGGTGCAACGCTCGTTCGAGATCGGCCGCCAGGCGATCGCGCTGGAGCGGACCTACGCGGGTCTCGTCGCGAAGGGCATCGGCATCTGGATCGGGGTACAGGCCTTCATCAACATGGGCGTCAACCTCGGCCTGCTGCCGACCAAGGGCCTGACGCTGCCGCTGATGAGCTACGGAGGCAGCGGCATCCTGGTCAACTGCATCGCGTTCGCGCTGGTGATGCGGGTGGACTACGAGAACCGCGTGCT